>CAWLAW010000007.1:0-19189 GCA_963854885.1 Gammaproteobacteria bacterium
CGTTCGACGACCCCACGGTGTTTCGAATTGCTACGGCCTTTGAACAATCTCGGCCTTGGCGCGACACGCGACCAAAACTGTAAGGGCAGAACAATCCAATACAAAGATGGATGGACGCTAAGCGTTGCACAATAGTGATGGCTGTATTGTTAGAAGCAATAAGATCGCGAAGGAATTGACATGACGATCCGGATCAAAAGGTTGGGCAGTGATCGTGATCCGGGCGAGGGGCTTCGAGTCGGGACCGTGAGGCGGCCGCCGCGCGGAGTGCGCAAGCAAGATCACGCGGCGAAGAATTTCTACGATGTATGGTTTCCGAATTTGTCTCCTAGCGACGCACTGCTAAAAGAATCAATTCCCATCGAGGATGAGAAACGGTGGAAGCAATTTAAACGGCGGTTTCTCGCCGAAATGAAGCTATCAGGCCCCAGCCGCGATTTAGATTTACTCGCCGCTTTATCGCATACGGCGGATTTCGCTGTCGGGTGCTATTGCGAGAACGAGAATTATTGCCATCGTTCTATTTTGCGCGAACTGCTCCACGCTCGAGGGGCGGAGCTTGCGCCGTAGGGTAGAGATCGAATTAAGTGAAAGCGCTGTCGGTAGTTAATTGGCAGATCGACCGCTTGTGTGCGCGATCGTTTATTGCAGTTAATTCACGCGTACTTCAAAAAGTGAAATAAAATCGTTACTACAATCGAGTTTACGGAATGTTTTAAAGCCGGCTTCGGTACACAGTTCCCGTGCGACTTTTTCTGACATACCTAAAGTGCCAAGACCTTCACCGTGATGGGCAAGAGAGGTGGTCATGCAATACGTCATGCTCATGCCGTATTTAATCGTGGCCACTGCGCCGCGGTTGTCGTGCTTTTCATCTGCACATGTGATCTCCTGGCAGATGTAAATACCGTCGGGGTTTAGGTGCCGTTTGATATTGGTCAGCGCTTCGCGCGGTTGCGCCATATCGTGGATGACATCGAAAGTAAAAATGATATCGAAATCGCGCGGCAGTTCGCCGCTGCCGTCGAGCACCTCGAATGTGGCGTTGTCGCCGATACCTCGTGCTTTCGAATTTTTGATCGCGCCCTCGATCTGTGGCGCGAAGGCGTCGTAACCCCAGAATCTCGAGTTCGGAAATGCATTCGCCATAATCGTCATAGCGGTGCCCTGGCCGCAGCCGAGATCGGCGACATCGACTCCGCGCTCTAACATGGCAACCACATCAGGCATGTCCGGAAGCCATGTTTGCATGAGGAAATTTTCGTACCGAACGCCGCTCGAACACTGCATCGTGGCGTAGAATTCCGGCGGGAAAGATGATTGGTGAACGCCACCGCCATTTTTGAACGCCTCAGTTAGTTCCTCGATTGGCCCCATTCCGTATGCGAGTAAGTTGCGAAGATTGCCCTGAAATAACGGATGAGAATCTTCTGCGAGCGGCCGCGCATGTTCTTTCGGTAAGGAAAATTCGTTCGACTCGGTATCAAACTCTAAATAGCCCGCGGCTGCCAAGCCTTCTAGCCATTCGCGAGCATATCGTTCGTCGACGGTGTTTCTGCGGGCAAAATTCTCGGCTGTTGCGGGACCGTTCGCCGCGAGATCTTTAAACAAGCCGAGCCGATCGCCAATCACGCACAAGTTCATCGCAACAGCGCCTGCCATGTCGCCGAGTACTTTATGTGTAAACGATTTTGCCCGTTCTTTATCGAATGATGTTGTTTGGCCCATGATCGTTTCCTTTGAGGTGAGCTTCAATTACCGATGCAAGGCTGCCGTTCGTGCGTCGATGCTTGTTGATTGACACTCGTAGCGCTCAACCTTGGCGTTAGAGACCCGACCAATATAAAAATATGAGTAAAGTACACACAATTACCGCCCAGGCTTCAAATGCGAGGCGCAAGGGTAGGGGAGCCGTGCGCAACTCCATGAAATCGAGGAACACGTAGCGCACTTTTACGAACGTAATAATGAGTATGGCGATTGCGGCGTAGTGATAATTATCGCCGAAGCCGAACCCATGACCAAACTGCCACGACATTCCCGTTGCAAGGATCAGTCCGACCCAAATCCAACTAATGTAATGTTTTGCTGCTTCAATCATGGAACTATCGCAGTAAATAAAATAACGCAAAGAGAACGATCCACAATATGTCGACCATATGCCAGAAACTCGCCCCGCTTTCCAACACATTAACGTGACTGTCCTCTAGATTAGGGTTACGGCTGGTCATGATCAAGAAGGCGAGGACGCCCATGCCGATCACAACGTGGACCAGGTGGATCCCCGTGAGCATAAAGTAATACATGTAGAAGTCGTTCGTAGTAATCGTGAATCCGGCAATGATTTTTTCACGGTATTCAAAAAATTTAACAACGACGAACCCTAAGCCGCACAGAAATGCCAGAGAAAAAAACCTCGCGCTGATGTTCCCCAAGTTCTTGCGTGCTGAGTGAATCGCCAATGCAACAAACCAAGAACTCGACAGCATCAGCAACGTATTAAACGCACCGAGCGTCTGATTCAACGTAGTTTGAGAATGACTAAATAACGGAACGTCTTCAGAACGGTAGTAGACAAATACTGAAAACAGCAGCGCAAACATCAACATGTCGCCGAGGATAAAGACCCACACGCCAGTCTCGCCGGGCAAATGCGGTTCTTCCAGGCTAGAAGGTTTTAATGATGCCGACATCGAACTGCTGTCCCGCTATGTGGCTTGTGATGCTGCGCTTTGGCGCAGGATATTACCGCGTATATATACAAACATGGTGGCGTACCAAGAGAAGAACACAACTAACGGGATCCACCAAACGAACAAACCATTCCATGCGAAGGGGCCTGTCTTAAAATAGGTGAGCAGCGCGGCCGGCATGAACGTCACGCCAACCCACAAATTGAAATAACCGAGCCAGCGCGGGAATACCGGATGTTCATTCTTGTCGCCTAGAATCGCGAACCCGACGGCGAAGTCCTGGACCACAAATGTGGTAAAGGTCATGAGAAAATAGATCCAACCGATATCGTTCAATAGTTGCGTGAGGTCGCCGCTACGCTCCGGGCGGAAAGCGGCCGCCGTCCATGCGACTGTGGCGAAAACAAATGCGACGACGCTGACCGTGCCGGCCGATATTTGCGTGATCGTGAGAACCCCGTGGCGGCCTTCGATGGCCCTCATTTGCATCGCGATGGCGGCGAGGAATGGACACATTAAACCCGCGGAAGCCATCATGAGTAAGGCGCCCGATCGGATGGATAAGTTATTCTCTTGATAGATCGATGCAATCTCTGCGGCACCGAAACCTGCAGAAGGTGGCGGCATAAATCCAGCGAGCGGCCATATGCCGATGGTGAACAAGACGATAAACGGGATGGCGCACCAGGCGCAGATCAATTCGCTTCTTGTGCTCAACTAAGTTCCCCTTTCGATTTCCATGCGTTTAATGAGACTCAAACACGCTAGTTGAATGGTCCACCTGTACCGAATTATCAGGCCGTGCCGAATCGACCGCGACTTGCGCGGAATAAGCGCTTCCTTGGGCGTTACTCTTTAGCCGAGCATCGCGACGGCTCTCGTCCAGCCCCCTGAAGCCACCTTAATCTTGCACGGGAAACATGCGACCGTAAAGCCAAAATCGGGAAGTTCCTCCAATTATCGGCGTTTTTCCAGTTATTAAGTGGATGTCGCGAGCGAGAGAAACTGCGCTACTTCGGCGGTAGAATTTTCCGATCGATTAAGTCTTTCAACCAATCGCAAAAGCTATCTTCGGTATTCCACGCCTTGGTGAAGCCAGCGTCGCGGATTTTAACAGTGCTAACAAAAATAGGTGGCGGCGATTCATTCGCGCCGTAGTTCAAACACATGTCTGCGTAGAAATGCGACTCCCCAAGTAGATCGTCTAACGGGATAGATCTCAGTTTGTGTCGTTCGACCACACGTTGCCACACATCGGCGTGCGCCGGAATATACTCTGCCAAGCTATTTGCTTCATCGGGCCCGGTTTCGACGCCAAGCGTTTCGGCCATTGCTGGCCACATATCTCGGAACGAGAAAACTTCACCGTTGGTTAAGTTAAACGTTTCTCCAACGGCATTCGGCGACTCAGCGGCCCACAATAACGCGCCGCCGACCAAACGTGCGTCCGCCGCTTCCCACACCCAAGTTGCACCGCCTGGAAAAGAGAACGGTAACTCCAGCTCGCGACGAATCGCTGCATAAATTCCGATCACCGGCGGCAAGTTCATCACCACGCCGTGATTTGGACCGACGATGAGTTGCGGGCGAAATATGCTAATACCAAAACCATTGTTCGCTGCTGTCGCAGTGAGATAATCTTCCTGTAACCAATAGAAATTTGGATGGTTAACGCGGGCTTGCGATTCGCGCGCGGGGACTCGCATCTCGTTGCCGGCTGTTATGCCGTAGGCTTTCGTCCCTTGTAACAGTGACACATGATGTAGGTTTGCTTCCTTGCGTAGCGGCTCGATGATATTGCGTAACATCTGCCCATTCGTTTCGATCTGCACAGGATCGGTCCAGCCGTCAATGAGGCCGGGTAATTCAAACACCGCGGTGTAGACGACATGGGTAACCTCTTTGAGGGTTTGAGTGGCCGCTTCGCAGGCTGCGGCATCCATTAGATCGAGTTTAATGTGGCGGAACCCTCGACCGGCGAGTAGCTCAGGTTCACGTCGCGACGCGGTTACTACATTCCAGCCTGCGTCGGCGAATTCGATGGCGGCTGCAGTGCCAACGAGTCCACTCGCGCCAATGATTAGTACAGAATTAGACATTACTTATTCCTACGTTGTGGCAAATACGTTCGGGTGATGGTGCTAATGCACGTATGGGCAGCGGTCACTTCAGTTTTTCAATCTGCACGAATTCGCTTACACGATCACATGCTCCTCGGTGAGTAGAATCGACAGGCCGGAAGGCGCAGCGCCGCCGGTCGCACTGGCACGCGCGCGTTCGCCTTCTGGGGTTGAAAATACGGCGTCCATTGCCTCACGCGTTTCGAACCAAACTTCCGCCACCCCGTCGTAATCTTGATCCGGGGTGGTGCACATGTTGATGCGGTACTCCACGAGTCCGGGCCATTGTTTAACTTTTAGCGAGTGCTCTTCGAGCCACCATTTTTTAAACTCTTCAAAGTCCGTCCCTTCTGGTCGTTTCAGTATGCCGATAACTTTAAACATGTTGCTTCTCCGGATTCGGATTTCGAACTATGGTATTTTTTGATATGCATCGAATTCTATCATTAGCGCATGTGCGTCGTGGCCCGCGATTCGATGGCATAATTCGATAGCCAATTCCTGAGCAACCGCGAGATCCCACTTGGATTTAACTTTAGACACCATCAATATTCACCACCCGCAGCACTATGCTGAGCATGGCGCGCCGTGGGATGCGTGGGATCTCTTGCGCCGGGATGCGCCGGTGTTTTGGTACGAACGCGATGATGTCGAGCCGTTTTGGGCCGTCACGCGTTACGCGGACATTATGACGGTCTCGGACAACCCTGAAGTATTCATCAATGGTGGTCCCCGATTGCGTCTGACCCTAAAAGGCAAACC
This sequence comes from Gammaproteobacteria bacterium, assembly GCA_963854885.1. Classification (GTDB taxonomy): domain Bacteria; phylum Pseudomonadota; class Gammaproteobacteria; genus UBA11873. The sequence continues at coordinate 5,576 of CAWLAW010000007.1, forward strand.
GGAAATACTGCGTGCTGGGGTCGACGCATTCGGACAAGAACGAAATTGGGCTCCCGATGAGCCGCCGGACATGGTCTTCATGGATAACCCGCGGCATCGGCATTATCGCAAGCAATCGAGTTGGGCGTTTACGCAAAGTGGCATGCGCAGAATGGCGAGCCATTTTGAAACGCTGGCGGAAAGTTTCACCCAAACATTTATTCAAGATCTTGAAGCCGCGACAGCGCGCGGCGAGTCTCATGACATCGTAAAAGGCTTGGCGTGTAAATTGCCGCTGGCCGCTATCGGCGAAATTATGGGTCTTGCGCCCGACGACTGGAAACAGATCCTCATTTGGTCGAACGCATTGGTTGGTGAGGTCGACGACGCGGACCGCCTCCCTGGGGAGAGCCTGGGTGCGGCGGGCTATCGCAGCATGTACGAGTTGCGCTCTTACATCGAGGCGTTAATCACCGAGAGTCGCGAAGTCGGCGAGAACCGTGGCGGCTTAATTGACCGCTTAGTGCATAAGGAAATCCGCGGACAGTTGCTCAACGACCAGCAACTCAATGGGTATCTAATGTTACTTATCGCAGCGGGCAATGACACGACCCGCAACGCCATTGCCGGCGGAGTTGAAGCGTTGTTGCAACACCCAGCGCAACGTGAGTTGTTGTGTAACAATCCGTCCCTTATGCCATCTGCCGTCGAAGAAATATTGCGCTGGACATCGCCGGTCGGGAATTTCCTGCGCACCGCGACGGAGGATTTCGAACTTTCTGACACAACCATTGGGGCGGGCGATACTGTAGGCGTTTTCTACCCGTCCGGAAATCGAGATGAACGGGTGTTCGACGATCCGTATCGATTTGATATCACCCGTACTCCGAATGCGCATTTAGCATTTGGCTTCGGCGCACATTTTTGTCTCGGCACGAATCTCGCGCGAGCGGAATTAAAGGCAAGCATTAAGGCGCTGTTGCCGTATTTGAAATCGGTCGAACTAGACGGTAAACCAGAACGCATCGCGCAAACGCATGTGATTGGCTATTCGACGCTGCCAATGCGCAGCATCGTCTAAAACTCCTAAGCGATTACGCGGCGTCTGCGCAGTCTTGTCGCTTAGTCGATTAGAGAAGTCAAGTTGGTTTCGAGCGACTAATGGTCGTAAGTAATTGCGCGGTGACAGGGTCCGCGGCGTTTTGTTGCTCGTTCGATCAGAGGTGCCGAGTAAGTTTCGGTCGACTACTTTTCCCAGATGACATGATCGCCATGTTCTAACGCCGCTTCGAGCAAGTTAATCAACGGCAGCGCGCGGTGCACCATGCTGATACGTCGCCCGTCGTGCCGTTCATCCTCGTCGTCGTTCTCTGCGCCCGGTGCAGCGGATGGTTGTGCGAGGTGGCTGCGTAAGGATTCTAGCGCCTCAGCAACATCTTCGGCTGCGAGTGCACTCGGCAGCGTCGCACTTCTTCCCATCATTTTTAACATCTGCAGCCCAACGGACTCCAACATCAAGATATTCGGCGCGTGTTTGCTTTTAAACGTAATTGGCATGGTGCTCTAAAAATCGGTAATCAAGAGGTACCTAATGTAGGCAGTCATCCGTGGCTGCAGGAATGAGTTGATTTTGGCCAGCTATCTATAATCCACGGGCGCTTCGTGCCCGAACCGCTCTTTGAACCTGACTTCTTTCTTGTGCGTTTAACGGCCGGTGACCGTCTTGGTAACCAGGATCATTGCAATTTGCACCCTGATTATTTTTGCATTTTTCGACGAAGGAATTTTGCCATCGCTGATAACTAGTGGGTCTGTCACCCGGTGTTGATTGGGTTGCGTCGGTTACGACTGTTCGTGGCTTTCGCCGCTTGCATGCGACGTAGCTGCCCTTCGATGCCGTTCGGATCGTCGATCGAGGCGGCTCGGTCATCCGGCTTCGGCGTCCTCGGCACTTTAACGGCTGTGGCCGAAACGCTAGCCGGCGGTTGGTCACCAAAATGGACTTGCCCTTCGTCATTGATCCATTTTTTTATCCCCGCAGCAAATATTGTCTCGGTGATCACTGCCAATGTAATGAACCCCAGGATCCCCGCAACCCGCCCGAATTTTCGACTATTTCTCAGCATATCGTTAAGCGTAGCCTAAAATGCGCGAAGGTACTGTGCTCTTCCTGATCCACCGCGGTCGCATTGAGAATTACCCGGCGTACGACGTTCTTAGTGCTCGCGATCTAAAACGCATTTATAATAGGCGCGCCCGCGCGTCCCGCACCGGCCTAAAATAAGGCAGCAGCGATCGAACCCAATGAACCGCAAAGTTGGTGCAGGGGGGCTGCCAAACGCCTGAATTGCGCCGTATTGCTGGCAAACAAGGATCGCAGTAAGGCAACGCGGTTACCGAGGCCCGTTGGTCGGTGACCATGGAAAACGGCTGCACAGAAACTAAGGAAACCCGATGACCGAGAACATGAATGCCGAGGAGCGAACTCAGTTTACCGAGGCGCTCGCTGACGCAAATATTCCGACGCTCCTAATGGTGCTCGTCCAGATGACCGGCGCTACCAATTGGCTGCAGCCGCCGTATCGGCCCTCTAAGGGTAGCGGTCTCGGCGACAATGACAGCGGCGGATTGCCCGACGAGATTCAACAAGAAGTACGCACCGCGGCCCTCGAGGCCATTCTCGCCTGGCGCGCTGGGCGCCCGCTTGCGATACCAGATCCAGAGCCAGAACTGCTAGTGGAGATGTTAAGTGCCGCGATGGGTGAGCCGGTGCCGCCCGAGTATGGGGCATTCACGTCGAGCCAACTCGGCCATCGACCAGTGTCCGACGAGCAGATCCCCGTACCCGACGGTTTTCACGTGCTAATTGTCGGCGCAGGGGTGTCAGGGATGTGTACGGCGATAAATTTGAAGGCAGCCGGGGTGCCGTTCACGATTTTAGAAAAGAATCCGACTGTTGGCGGCGTGTGGCTTGAAAACCGCTATCCCGGCGCGGGGGTCGATACGCCCAATCATCTCTATTCTTATTCCTTCGCCATGTACGATTGGTCGATGTTCTTTGCGTTGCGCGATGATCTCCATGGCTATTTAGAGCATGTCGCTAATGAGTTCCACATTAAGCCGCATATTCGTTTCGACACTGCTGTTAATACCGCGGTTTACGATGAAGCGGAGCAGCGTTGGGATGTGAACGTCACGAATGCCGACGGCGCGAGCGAAACCTTAAGCGGGACGATCTTGATTAGCGCGACGGGCATTTTTAATCCGCCGGTGAAACCGAACATCGATGGATTGGCGGAATTTCAAGGGCCTTCGTTTCACACCGCCGAGTGGCAAGACGATGTTGATCTTAAGGACAAAAAAGTCGCCATTATTGGTAACGGCGCAAGTTGCATGCAGATTGGGCCGGAGATCCAAAACGAAGTTGAATCTCTAACGATTTTTCAACGCTCGCCGCATTGGGCGGCACCGTTCGCGCAATTTCGGCGCGCTGTTCCTGACGCATTGCGCTTCATGCTTCGCGAAGTGCCGCTCTATCAAGCATGGTATCGAGTACGTCTTGGCTGGACGTTCAACGATCGCATCCATTCCGCGTTACAAAAAGACGATGATTGGGCGTTCAAAGATCGCTCGCTTAACGCCACGAACGATTCGCATCGCGCGTACTTTACCGACCATGTAAAACGAGAGCTCGGCGACCGCACTGATCTGTTGGACAAAGTATTGCCGACTTATCCGCCGTTCGGTAAGCGCATGCTCATGGACAACGGATGGTACCGGATGCTACGTAACGAGCACGTCACATTGGTAGATGAACCGGTAACGCAAATTGATGCAAACAGTTTAACTACCGCCGACGGATCGAAATATGACGCGGACGTGTTGTTACTCGCAACGGGTTTTGATGTCTTGCGTTTTATTACGACGTTCGATGTCACCGGTCGGTCGGGGAAAACGTTGCGTGAAGCATGGGACGACGACAATGCAACGGCTTACTTAGGTACTGTGGTGCCGGATTTTCCAAATTTTTTCACCCTCTACGGCCCGAACTTACAACCCGGGCACGGCGGCAGTTTAATTTTCGTGGTCGAGATGCAGGTCAATTTCATTATGGATCTGTTGAAAAAAATGTGCGCCAACGAGATCGGTGCCGTGGAATGCAAGCAAAACATTCACGACGACTACAACGAACGCGTCGATGCTGCGCATGAAAAAATGGTCTGGACGCATGAAGGCATGACTACGTACTACCGCAACGCGCGCGGCCGTATCGTCGTGAACTCACCGTTTCGCAATGTCGATTATTATGAAATGACACGCGAAGCGAAACTCGATGAATTTGTCGTCGAGCCACGTAGCGCCTAACGACATCGAATGCTCGTCGAACAAGAATAAATTAGAAATAAATGACCGTTAAGAATCCGTCGTCCACTGGCGATCAACATCTCAAAGTACAAGTCGCAACTCCAGGCTGGTTCGATTGGGCGGTTACGCTGCCGTGCGATTCGCGAACAGTTAATGTCGAAGGCTGCGATATTCATTATTTGCGCTGGCAGGCGCCGCCTGGGAGAGAGCCAAAACGCGGTATTCTGTTTGTTCATGGCGGCGGCGCGCACGCTAACTGGTGGCGATTTGTTGCACCGTTTTTTGCCGCAGATTATCGCGTCGCTGCGATCGATTTGAGCGGCATGGGCGACAGCGGTCGGCGCGAGACATATTCATCCGCGCAACGCGCAAAAGAGATCCGCGATGTGCTTAAGGACGCCGATCTTGGTGAATTGCCGTTTATTGTGGGCCATTCTTTTGGCGGATTTATGACCGTGCAATTCAGCGCAGATTTTGGCGAGCAAATCGGCGGTGCGATTGTTGCCGATACACCGATTCGGCGGCCGGACGATCCGCCGCCAGGCCGTGCCCAGAGAATATTCGATCACACACGAACCTATCCGACGTTTGAAGAAGCGTTGGCTAGATTTCGGCTGATGCCGGCTCAGGAGTGCGAAAACGATTTCATCGTCGAATTCATTGCTCGGCATTCGCTTAAGCGCGAAGGCGACGGCTGGAACTGGAAGTTCGACCCGCACGCCATGGGCGCGGACCGGTGGAAAGAACCGTTTCACGAGCACACCAAGAACATGCGTTGCCGCCGTGCCTATATGCGCGGCGAACTCAGCGCTTTAGTAAACGACGAGGCGGCGGACTATATAGCTGGGCTAATGGGCCCGGAGGCGCCCATTATTGAAATTCCCCAAGCCCACCATCACATCATGCTCGACCAACCGTTGGCATTTGTCGCGGCGGTGCGGGCTTTGTTCGAAGCGTGGCAGCGTTCGCCCTAGCAATTGCAATCTACGCTGCGGCGATATTTGAATAATTTCACTGATCGCCACGTGCGGCTCGAAACAAGACAAATGATGCACACACGGAACTGGTTTGCGTGGAGCGAGTCGAAATCCTCTTGAGTAGACCGACGAGAGTCGAATGAAGTTGATTAAGCGTATGCTCTATGTGATCGGACTATTTTTGATCGGCCCAATACTGGTAGTCGCCTGCGGTAAGGTGAATCTTAGCCAAGATTGGCGTAACGCCGATCGCTCATCACAACATATTGCGCCGACTCCGCAACAAGAATCTGAGGCCGTCATCCAAGCCTATGCGGCGCGCGCATTTAGTTGGCGAGGAATATTCGCCGTGCATACTTGGATCGCAACAAAACCAAAAGGCGCGCGGAGCTATACCGTTCACCAAGTCGTCGGGTGGCGTGAATGGCAGCAACAACGGGTGGTAGTTTCGCACGAAGATGATCCCGATCGGTCGTGGTACGGCAATTCGCCAGAGCTACTCGTAGATATCCGTGGCGACCAAGCTAGCGCGTTAATACCGCAGATCGAAGCGGCCGCAATTAGTTACCCGCATCAATATGCTTACACCTTATGGCCCGGCCCGAATAGCAATTCATTTATTGCCCATGTCGCGCGCGAAGTGCCTGAGTTGAACTTAGAATTACCGACGACCGCTATTGGCAAGGATTATTTAGTCAATGGTGGTTTTTTCGACAGCGCCCCAAGCGGCACGGGTTGGCAATTTTCACTATATGGGGTTTTTGGATTAACTCTCGCACGAGATGAAGGGCTGGAATTGAATCTGTTGAGCGCGAACTTCGCGATTGATCCGCTCGATTTGTCGATCAAACTACCAGGCATTGGTAGATTGGGTTTTTGACCGCGCGCGCGAATTAATCGACTAGGTTTGAAAGCGCGTTTTACCCGCGGCCATTGGCACGAGTCTGGAATCACTGAGTGCTGCGCTTCGATGAATTGAGGCTGCCGCATATTCTGGTGACGTTGCCATGTTTATGAATGCCTTCGGGGTCGAATACTCAACGAGCATCACATCATCCCATTGCTCCGCATCCGGACCGATGACTGTTGGATTCGCCGCGCCAACAAAAACCACTTTCCCGCCATGCGTCGTGAGTAAAGGGGTAATAGCGTCGGAATAGCGTTTGTATGCTTCCTTTCCAGAACAAGCAATTTCAGCCGGATGATTGTGGTAGTCGGCCGCCACACGATAAGCCAAGAGATTCAGCATCGTGATCGGTTGGTCTTGGTCAAATTCATTTATCGAAGACAGTTGTTCTTCGGTGGGCCAAATAGACGGCATTCATCGTTCTCCAATTCGACTCTTATTCGCTTAGGGTTGGCCCAACGCCCGCGACCCGCGTTTGGCGCATGCGACGTCGCCAACGATCCGCGTCGTAGCCTGTCCCTCTGTGCATTAAACAACGGTTGTCCCAGATCACGGTATCGCCGACCGTCCATTGATGCGAGTAAATCGCATCGGGCTCTGTAGCAATGTCTTGCAACTCGTCGATTAGTTCGCGACTTTCGATCCCCGAAAATCCGATGATCGAGCGGGCGTGCGAGCCGACGTAATAATTCTTGGCGCCTGTGCGCGGGTTGGTTCGCACCAACTTATGCTCTATCGGTGGTAAGGATGCGGCGTGGTTGGGATCAACTGGCGCTACCTGGCTGCGCGAAAACACGTAATCGTGCAACACATGCAGAGAATCGATTTCCTCTTGAACGGACGCCGGTAACCGCTGGTAAGCATCGCGCGCACTGGCGAACTGCGTGATACCGCCTTCACCCGGCACTTCGTAAGCGTGATTAATAGAGAATTTCGACGGCACTAAGCGGAACGATGAATCCGTATGCCATAAGTTATTGCCGCTTTGATAGCGAGTGTGTTCATCATCATTGCCCTTGTGATTGTCGGCGTCGATGACATTACCAATCGTACCGAAATAATCGACGACCCCGGTCACACCGAACGTGACATGATTCGGCTCAGGTTCCCCAAGGTGTTTCGTTAAGGCCAGGTGAGCGTCATCACCCAGGGCTTGGTTTGGAAACACCAACAACGAGTATTCATCCATTCCATTGGCGATCGATTGCGCGCTCGCTTCGTCCAGCGGTGCGGACAAATCGATGCCGTGGACTTCAGCGCCGAAGCGCCCGTGTAACGCTTGAAACTGAATGTTGCTCATTCGATCTGTGCCTTCATGGACAACAATTAAATGCTTAAGTCTAGGAGGTTGTAATCTTTCAAAGCGCTGCGCGCTGCGCCGTCCCATCGATAGTCATCTTCCTGACCGACGAAAGGCTGATAGACGTAGCGGCGTTCGGCAGGAAAGCGTTGTTGACGTGCGTCTATTGCGTACGCAATGAGGCGCGAACGTTCATGAATTCTCGCCTCATCGTACGTTGCGACGGCGTTATGCACGCCACCGGCGGTAACCCCAAGTACCGAGGAGCGCCGATGGAAGCCAAAATTTATCGTCACGCGCGTGTCGCTACTCGTATTCGCGAACGACCCATGCAAGGTTTGCCGATTCGAAATCCCGACGTCGCCTGGCGCGCACAGCATGGGCACAGCATCCGGCAATCTATCGCTACCTGCAGCGTCGACCATCGCCTTGATATCGACTTTTCCGTGCTTATGCGTTCCCGGCACGAGCCATAAGCCATTCGCGGCCGTCGATCCATAAAGTTGCGCCATAAAATTGAAGCCATGCGTGCCTTGGTCAAAATCCGGGCTATCCCAATGCGTAACACCGTCTTGGTGCCAGGCGACCGACGATCCAAGACCGGGTTGTTTAATGAACAGCGCTTCATTGAATGGAGTGAAGTCTGCGCCGTGTATCCCTGCAGCGACCCCGAGCAGTTGCGGGTGACCGTAAACCCGTAAACACGCATCAGAGAACTGCAGTGAACCGAGGACTAAATAGATGACCTTCTCCGGTGCGTCGGCTGCCGGGGTTGGCTCGAACATGCGCGCTGGATGGCGACCGTTCGCGAGATCCGTGCCGCCAAACGGATCGCTTAGGGGGCGTGCCCAAAAGAGCGTCGGCGCTTCACAGTCGGCCCCCAGTGCAGGGCGACCCGCGGCATCGACCAAGGCGTTTTCATCGATCGGTGCGCGCTCAAGCATTTCGCTAATGTCAGATTCAATATCTTGTAGTTCGTCCTGCTCGAGTACCCCGGTGAAAACGTAGAATCCGCAGCGCCAGTAGGCGTCGAGGATCTCCTTGGCTAGGCTGCCGTCTGGGTTAAATCGGATAGGGCCGCGGTTGCCGAGCGCCAAAGCGCGCTTTTCCCCCGCACGCAGGTAGGCGTCCATTGCGGCCTGTTCGCTACCGTAGTCGGTTTTTACTGTCGCTGTGCGCGCTTCGAGGGCCATCGCGATCTCCTTCGGTTGGTAGAACTATCGATTCTTCATAATCCCTCAAGCCTAGCACAAGGTTAGGCAAATATTGGACGTTCGCGAGCGGCATTTTCGTCGATCGGCGAGGCGAAAAACGGCGATTCATTCCCAACCGGGGCGAAGCACGTTATCCTTTTTAGTTCAGAATCGGATAAGGCAGCGACATGGGCGACTACGCGGTATTGGCAGAAAGACTGGAGAACTCACTGGGCTTAAAGACCCCACCGGTGGCCGTGACATTCGGCGATCGCCTTCCCGATGGTATCGCGACACCAGACGGTCCGGTCGCGGCCGGTTGTTCGTTTTGGGAGCTCGGTGCAAAACAAGCATTGGCGACGAACGCGAGCCACCATCAGCATTGTTCGATTGGCATCCACACTCACAATTTGTCCGGTGCGCCGGCGAGCCAATCATCCGAACTAGAGGCGACGTTGGCAGCGATGCAAGGCCTAGACTATGTGCGGCCGGACGAAGTTGCTGGGTTACCGGTAATGCAATCGAGCAGCGAATGCGTGGTCTATTCGCCGTTAAAAGATGTCACGGACGACGCACCGGCGGTGGTGATATTGTTTGCTGATGCGGCTCAAGGGTTGATCATTTCCGAAGGCTTGGCTCGGGTGGACGGCGCAATACCGATGGCTATGGGGAGACCTGCGTGCGCGTTTATTCCGCAGATCCTCAACAGTTCGCGATCTGCCGCGAGTCTAGGGTGTTGTGGCGCGCGAGCGTATCTCGGCGCGTTGACCGACGGCATTACGTTGTGGGGATTGTTCGGCGCGAAACTTGAATCGTACGTTAGCGAAATTGAGACGCTTGCGAAAGCCAACGGGATCCTTACGCAGTTCCATGAATTGCGCCGCGCGGATTTTTCGTCCGGGGCGACCCCCAGCGTAGCGCAATCGCTGGAACGATTGGCGTAGCGAGCGACGCATTGAACACCTACCATGATGAATCATGGCGCTCGGATGGTGAAAATTCTCAACCGCCGTCGATCCGCACTGTAGGCGCAGGAATTCAATCGTGACGTCGCCAAAGCGATTACTGTTTAACGCCTTTTCGATGAATTGCGTGTCGCATATCCATCATGGGTTATGGCGGCGGCCGGATACACAACAGCTCGAATACACCTCGTTGGACACCTGGGTAGAACTCGCGAAAACGCTAGAAAAAGCGAAATTCGATTCTCTATTTTTGGCTGACGTGAGCGGCGTATACGACACTTACAAAGGCGGGCCGGAAACCTCCATCCGCGAAGCAATGCAGATCCCGATCAACGATCCAACCTTGTTAATCCCCACGATGGCACATGCTACGGAGCACTTGGGCTTCGCCTACACGGGCTCTATTTTGGCCGAACATCCGTTTAATTTTGCGCGCCGCGCCTCGACGTTGGATCACTTAACCGATGGACGCGTGGCATGGAATATTGTGACATCGTATTTGCCGAGCGCGGCACAAAATTTGGGCTTTGACGATCTACCCCGCCACGATGATCGCTACGAACGTGGAGACGATTATTTAGACGTGCTGTACAAGCTATGGGAAGGCAGTTGGGAGGATGACGCTGTAGTCCGCGACGTCGAGCGTGGCATTTACGCCGATCCTGATAAAGTTCACCGCATCGACCACCAAGGACCGTACTACCAAGTCCCCGGTCCGCATTTATGTGAGCCGTCGCCACAGCGGACGCCATTACTTTTCCAAGCGGGATCGTCTGAGCGCGGACGAGAGTTTGCCGCGAAGCATGCCGAGTGCGTTTTCATTCTTGGCGGTGGACGCAGAGAAATCATCGCGGACGTGCGAGAGCGCGCAGCAAAATATGGCCGAGGGCCGGAGGATATTAAGTTCTGCCTTGCCGTGTCCTTAGTAATCGGCGGTACGGAAGAAGAAGCACAGAAAAAGGCCGCTGAGTTGAACGAAACATTGTCCATTGAAGGCGGCATGGCGCATATGAGCGGCCAGCTCGGCGTTGATCTTGGTCTCGTCGATCCCGACCGTCCGATCACGGACTTCGATTTCAACGGCATCCAAGGGATGCTAAAAAGTTTCGCCGCCCGTGCGCCGGACAAAACGTGGACGTTTGGCGATCTAGCTAGACGTCAAATGAGTGGCGACTGGATGGTTGGTAGTGCCGAGCAGATTGCCGATCGTTTGCAGCACTTGGGCGAAACCGGGGCCGACGGTTTTAATTTGGTGTATGCGACAACCCCGGGCACGTTCGTCGATTTCATCGATGGGGTCGCGCCGATATTGAAAGCCCGTGGGTTGATGCAGACCGAATACGAAGACGGCCCATTAAGGCAGAAGATTTTTGGCCACGCCGCATTGGCCGAGAACCATCCGGGCGCGTCACACCGTAGTTGGAAATAAGCTTGTTAGTCGATTATCCCAAGCGCCACCCGAACTTGAGCCACTAAGGCGTAGTGATATCTCGCCAATCGGCTTATGACGGCGTGGTCACCCCATTCCCTATTACCCGACTGTCCGAATTGGATAGCTAAAAAAAACTGCTGGAGTCATAAGCATGTCCGCACCTAAGAATGTTCACGACGCGCCGGAAGGATTCGACGTAAAGGCAGTCGAAGCGTGGATCGCACAAAACGTGCAATCGTTGAAGCCCCCATTCGAATGGACCCGCTTTAAAGGTGGCCATTCCAACTTAACCTACCAATTACGCGATCAAAACGGCGAACTGGCGGTCATCCGACGTCCCCCGCAGGGAGAGTTGTTGCCGAAGGCACATGATATGGGACGCGAGTGGGCGATCATTTCTGCGCTAGGCCCAACTGCGGTGCCCGTTGCTAAAGCGCTGGGATTTTGTCCGGGCGCTGAAGTCACTGGTGCTCATTTTTACGTGATGGGTCATGTCGAAGGCATGGCGTTGCATACCGCAGCGGATACCGAACGATTTATCCCCGAAGATAAGCGCGAAAAAGTCGCTTTAGCGTTTTTCGACGTGCTGGCCGAGTTGCACGCCTTGGATCCGGATAAGGTAGGCTTGGGCGATCTGGGCAAAAAAGAAAACTACATCGGCAGGCAGCTGAAAACGTGGTATCGATCGTGGACCTCTTCGTGCGAAGCCGCGCAGTACGACGATCCCCGCGCCCACGAACTGCAGCGCTATCTCGACGCAAATATTCCGGAGCAAGGACCTGCGCGTATCGTCCATGGGGACTTTGGCGTACACAACTGCTTGGTCGCTGACGACTTTACGATCTCAGCGATGCTCGATTGGGAAATCTCAACCTTAGGTGATCCGCGCGCCGATCTCGCTTACGCACTCAACCAGTGGATTCTGCCTGAGGATCCGAGCCCCGTGAAACCCGATGCGGCGAGCGTTGTGTCCGGCATGCCGAGTCGCGAGAGTTTAGCCGCGCGCTATGCCACACGAACCGGTTGCGACTTATCGCAGTTGGATTTCTATACCGGATTTAACTGGTGGAAAAGCGCCATGATTCTTCACGGCGTTTATGCGCGTTACGTCATGGGTAAGAAAAGCTCGGAAGGTGTGGACATCGCCGACATTCGAAATCGCGCCAAGCGATCACTCGATGAGGCAGAAAACGCGGTGAACCGAATTCGCTAGTCCGGAGCGTTAGATTTTATACAGCTCGGCATTGCGCCGCGTCGCTTCGTCCAAGTCTTCCTCGGAGTAATACAGCCGCGGCTTACCGGTCGGCACGGATAAGCCACGCTGGACAGCGTCGCGCGACTCGATTCTTTCAAACCACGCGCGCAAGTGCACGAGTTCGGAGACATCCACATTTGCCCACCGATGAGCGCGCGCCCAAGGGAAGGTCGCGATGTCGACGATCGAATACTCGTCACACAAATACTCCCGTCCGGCTAAGCGCTCGTCGAGGACTTTCAACAAGCGAATCGATTCATTCACGTAACGCTCGATAGCGTAGTCATCGACTATCCCTTTGGGTGCGGCAATGCGTTGAAAAAACATCGCTTGACCCATCATCGGCCCCACCGCACTCATCTGAAACATCAACCACTGCATAGCCTCAAACCGCGCCTTCTGTTCAGTCGGAAAAAGTCGACCGCAACGTTCGGCGAGATATAGCAAAATCGCCGCCGACTCGGCGAGCACGTAGTCGCCATTTTCATGATCGACGATCACTGGAATTCGGCCATTAGGATTTAATGCCACAAATTTCGGTTGTTTTTGCTCGTCTTTGTCGAAATGCAAATATTCCGTACGGTAATCCAGTTCAAGCTCCTCAAGCGCGATCGAAACTTTCCAGCCGTTAGCTGTCGGCGCGGTGTACAAGGTGATTGCGGTCATGTTTGAGAGATCCCTGTTTGATAGTGCCTTGAGGGTAACTCGGCTAGGCGAAGACACAAGCGTCTGGAACCGGGCATGCTCTTGCCATTGAGATTCTAATTGAATTGAGTAAGTTTCGTCCTCAACCTGCGCGCGCGTTTTTCTTTCCGACGAGTAGGGTTTCACCGTGTCGAGAATCTCTAATTACGCGTGTGGTATTTTCCGCCGTACTATTTCCGACCGATCAGAACTTTTAGCTTGAGTACATGAATACAGTCTGTGAACTTATCGTAGCAACGCACAAAGATAATCGAAAACTAGTGGTGTTAGGCTAGTGCAGGCGAAACCGAACAAGTCGTTGGACACGGACACTTGGACACGATTTTCAACTCAACGTTAGACGGCTCGAAACGAGAATTGATGGAGATCCCAATGCACCTAAGCAAAACCATAATTGCGCTCATATTGAGCGCAATTCTGTTCCCAGCAAGCGCAAACACTGAGGAACTAATGGCGGACATCGATGCGGCGAACAGAGCATTCGCCAAAGCGATCCTAGGCAGCGATATTGATCATCTGGTAAGCGAATATACGGA
>CAWLAW010000008.1:0-18692 GCA_963854885.1 Gammaproteobacteria bacterium
GTTTGGGTCCTAGCGTCGCCGACCGTGGTGGGGACGGTTGTCGGTAATTTGATCCGCAATGCGTGCGCGTATACGGACCACGGGCGCGTTGTTGTCACGATTTCTTCAGGACAAATCAAAATCGAGGACAGTGGTGTCGGTATCAGCGACGATCAACTGGAGGCCGTGTTTTCAGCCTACTACCGCGCGCCGGATGCGCGGGAAAGCGGCCACGGAATCGGTCTTAGCATCGTCAAACGTATGACTGACCGGTATGACTGGCCGCTAGAAATCTCTTCAGAACGAGGCCACGGCACGGTTATTACCGTTCGCTTCCCCGAATCAGATTTCGAAATAACCACCTAATAACCGGCCGCAGGTCAAGATAAGCCGAGCGATTTCGCACCCCACTGCGGAAAAAACCCGGCTTCAAACCGCGGCCAACTCGTTAGATTTTAAGAATGTAGTGCGCCTCGAAGCGATGCTTGGTAGCCTATGGCGCTCACAGACTTACCTGCCCAGGGAGAATAACAATGGCGACAGAATTATCCGTTGAAGACTTGCTCGACGCATATCGCACGATGAAGACGATCCGCGAGTTCGAAGAACGGGTCCACGTTGAATTTGCGAAAGGCGGTATTCCTGGTTTCGTCCATTTGTACGCTGGAGAGGAAGCCTCGGCGACCGGGGTCTGCATGAATCTACGCGATGACGATTACATCGCGAGCAACCATCGTGGGCACGGCCATTGTATTGCTAAAGGTGTGGAAGTCGACGGCATGATGGCTGAAATTTACGGCAAAAAGAGCGGCACGTGCCGCGGCAAAGGCGGGTCGATGCATATCGCCGATTTAGACGTCGGCATGATGGGCGCAAACGGTATCGTCGGTGGCGGTCCACCATTGGTGTGTGGCGCCGGCTTGAGCGCAAAAATGAAAGGTAAAGGTGGCGTTGCGCTCGCATTCTTCGGCGACGGCGCGTCGAATCAAGGTACAACATTTGAAAGCTTAAACCTCGCCACCGTTTGGAAGTTACCGGTGGTATTTATCGCTGAAAACAACGGTTACGCAGAGGCGACCGCCGCATCATGGTCGGTTTCCTGTGAAGATATTTCAACGCGAGCAGAAGGCTTCGGCATGCCCGGGGTCACCGTTGACGGACACGATTTTTTCGCCGTCCACGAAGCCACAGAGGAGGCCGTTGAGCGTGCGAGGAATGGCGGCGGACCCACGTTAATTGAGTGTAAATTAGACAGATTTTTCGGACATTTCGAAGGCGACAACCAAAACTACCGCGCCAAAAACGAAGTAAAAGAAGTCCGTGAAAACAAAGACTGCATTAAGCGATTCTCTGGCTCTCTAGTTGCCGACACCGCAATCACGATAGACGATTTATCTGCGATTGATAGCGAGGTTCAGGCGCTAATCGACAATGCCGTTGCGAAAGCCGTTGCCGACACGGACCCTGATCCAGCAGAACTTTTAACCGACGTCTACATAAAATACTAAACGCGCTTACGATCGGCGAAGTGATGATCGGTGCACACTCTCGACAGCTAAATTGTTGCGACAAGCGCCGACATTTCCGAGCGACCGTTTAATGCCCAGCCAATGAAAAATATCCCACGGGAGTAGCAACCATGGCACGAAAAATTCTTTATCAAGAAGCGATCAATGAAGCCCTCGACCAAGAAATGGCACGCGACGAAGCGGTCATTATTATGGGCGAAGACGTGGTCGGCGGAACCGGTGCTAGTGGCGAGATGGATGCCTGGGGTGGGGTACTCGGGGTCACGAAAGGTCTCTACGGAAAGTATGGCGATCGCATCATGGACTCCCCAATCAGCGAATCTGCGCTAGTTGGCGCCGCGGTCGGTGCGGCAGCGACGGGCATGCGTCCAGTATGCGAATTGATGTTTATTGACTTTATGGGCGTTTGCTTCGACCAGATATACAACCAGGCGGCAAAATTCCGCTATATGTTTGGCGGCAAGGCAGAAACGCCTGTCGTTATTCGCACAATGTATGGCGCCGGATTTCGCGCGGCGGCCCAGCATTCTCAATGTTTGTATAACTTATTCACCCACGTTCCTGGCTTGAAAGTCGTCATGCCGTCGTCTCCATACGATGCCAAAGGCTTATTGATCCAAGCCATAAGAGATAACGATCCCGTTATTTTTTGCGAGCACAAAGCGCTTTATGCGATGGAGGGGGACGTTCCTGAAGAGTCCTACACCATTCCGTTTGGCGAAGCGAATATCGTGCGAGAAGGTGACGATGTAACGATCGTGGCACTCGGTCGAATGGTGACTCACGCCGGAAAAGCAGCGAATACGCTGGCGAAAGAGGGCATTAGCTGCGAAATTATTGATCCACGCACAACGTCACCTTTTGATGAAGAAACGGTCTTAGAAAGCGTTGAAAACACGGGACGGCTAGTTATCGTGGACGAATCAACCCCACGCTGCTCGATGGCAACCGACATCTCGAGTCTGGTTGCGCAAAAAGGGTTTAGCTTTCTGAAAGCACCGATCGAAATGGTCACAGCACCGCACACACCCGTGCCGTTTAACGGCTCGCTTGAAGACCTCTATATTCCGAGCCCAGAGAAAATCGAGGCAGCCGTTCGAGCGACAACTAGTTATGCCCATTAGTCGGTGATTTTCCTCGTAACCGACTAAATTTTGAGATACGGAACAGTAATATGAGCGACGCAGCGATCACCGCCATCACCATGCCCAAATGGGGCTTGTCTATGATCGAAGGAAAAGTCATTGAATGGCTCGTCGAAGAGAATTCGACGCTCGCCCTCGGCGACGAAATCATGGATATTGAAACGGAGAAAATAGCCAATACATTCGAAGCGCTGGATGCCGGGATCCTGCGCCGTCGTGTTGCAGTAGCGGACGAGACACTTGGGGTTGGAGCGCTATTAGGTGTGCTCGCTTCGGCAGACACGTCCGATGAGGATATCGACGCTTTTATTGCCGACTTTCAAGCGAACTACGTACCGCCAGAACCGCCGGAAGAAGACGAGGCTGGCGCAAACTATGAATGGTTAAATCTTGGCGATCAGAAAATCCGCTATCTGCGCATGGGCGACGGAGCGCAAAATATTGTGCTCATTCATGGTTTCGGCGGCGATTTAGATTTGTGGTTATTCACCCAAGAGCCGCTCGCTGCGAACGCGAGCGTCTACTCTCTCGACCTTCCCGGCCACGGCCAGTCGTCGAAAGCAGTCGAAGACGGATCGGTCGCCGGATTAGCGAACGTCGTAGCGAAATTTATGGATGCGGTCGGAATCAGCAGCGCACACTTAGTTGGACACTCACTGGGCGGTGCAATCGCTTTGCAAACCGCCGTGTCGCACGCCGGCAAGGTCGATGCGCTGACGCTAATCGGCTCTGCTGGGATCGGCGAAGAAATTAACGGTGATTACATTTCGGGATTTGTCGCGGCAGAATCTCGACGTGAAATTAAACCGTTGTTGAAACAACTCGTCGGCGACCCCGGATTGATTAATCGAAAAATGATTGACGACATATTGAAATTCAAACGCCTGGATGGTGTTACCGAGGCGTTGACCGAAATTTCCGCTGGGTTTCTCTCTGGCGACAAGCAAACTGTCGATTTGCGCGGCGAGTTAGGCGGCTTGTCGATGCCGGTTAATGTTATTTGGGGATCCGAAGATCGGATCATTCCGGCGTCTCATGCAAACGACCTACCCGGCAACGTGACGGTCAATGTTTTAGAAGGCTTTGGTCACTTGGTGCAGCTCGAAGCCGCGAGTGACGTGAATAGACTCATCCAAAGCTAAACCGTGCCCTCGACCCGGTCGGCTGCATAGATGGGCTCGCAAGAACATCTTACGGACTTACAAACACTCGTTCAGCCGACTCGAGTTCACCGCAGCGTCTACACCGACCCAGACATATTCGCTTTAGAAATGGAGCGCATTTGGGGACGGGCGTGGATCTACGTCGGCCACGAATCGCAAGTCCCGAGCGCAGGCAGTTTCATCACCACCGAGATCGGACTCGATCCAGTCCTCATGGTGCGCGACGACGACGATAATATTCGCGTGTTGTTTAACCGATGTCGGCACAAGGGCGCGAAACTTAGTGCTAGATGTGTCGGCAAGACTGATTACTTCCGTTGCCCCTATCACGGCTGGACGTATCGTAACAATGGTGAACTGCGCGGTGTTCCCGCGCGCGAGGGCTATCCAGAAACCGGCTTTAATGCAGGCGATCACGGCCTTGTTGCTCTCGCCCAAGTCGACAACATTCGTGGTTTTGTATTCGCGACAAAATCGCCGTCTTCACCTGACTTGCGCACCTATTTGGGCGATGCAGCCGCGACCTTAGAAAATATCGCCGATCGCGCGCCGGCCGGAAAAGTTGAGATTGCTGGCGGCAGACTACGTTATAGACACCCGTGTAATTGGAAAATGTTTATCGAGAATCTCAACGATGCCATGCACCCAATGATTGCGCATAGTTCAGTTGGTATGGCGGCTCTTAGTTACATGAAATCGCAACCGGAGGGCACCAGCTATCCGCGCGAAGCTGAAATTTTGTTTCCGTTTGGGAGTTCGTACGATTTTTTCGATCAAATGGGGGTCACGGGCCTAGCCAATGGTCATGGCTATATGGGCGGCACGAGTAGCATCCATACGGCGTACTCGGATATCCCAGGTTATTGGGAAGCGATGGTCTCGAGCTATGGAGAAATTCGCACGCAAGAAATATTATCGTCGAATCGACACAACACAATCTTTTATCCATCGTTCACCGCGAAAGATGCGATTCAGGCGATTCGCGTCGCGCGTCCGCGATCAGTGAACGAGACAATTATCGAAACCTATCATTTCAAACTCGTCGGCGCGCCAGAAGAAATGTTGGAGCGCACGATCCTCTACTCTCGTTTGATTAATTCGTCGTCTGGCATGGTTGGTCCAGACGATCTCGATTGCTACGCGCGCATGCAAGAAGCCTTATGTTCATCCGGTTCAGACTGGGTCGATCTCAGTCGTTACGCACAACAAGACAACCAAGAGAATGGCAACGTCACGGGGTCTGGTACTAGCGATCTCGCGGCTCGCAATCAATTTAGCGCCTGGTCGAAACTGATGGCAACGAGCGACTAGGCGATACTTTTTTTATGCCCCCGCCTGATCTCGCGCAGATAGAGCGCTTACTCTACGACGAGGCAGATTGCCTCGATCGGGCCGATCTCGATAGTTGGTTCGAACTGTATACCGAAGACAGCGACTATTGGATGCCGGTAAGCCCGGACCAGAACGACCCCCACCGACACATTTCCTTGTTCTACGACAATCGCTTAATGATGGAGATCCGCCGGCGGAATTTCGGTCACGAGTATGCCGCGTCAATGGAGTATCCGATTCGGTGCTCGCACATTATTTCTAATATTCGTATCGTCAGCGCCGACGATAACTCGTCCGAATGCCGAGTCACGTCCAATTTTCAGGCAATCGTTTATTATAAAGACCAGAATGTTTACGCTGGTAAATACACCCACGATTTGGTCTGTCGTGGAGGAACCTATCGAATAAAACATAAGCGCGTGGATTTGATCAATTGCGACGCGGAACAGGGTAATCTGGTGATTTACCTCTGAGCAGTGAGTGACCGTCAGGAGTGAAATTAGTACTTTTGGTAAATCGCGCGATACAACTTTGAAACTGGGAGGCGACATGGCTCTGTATAGAGAATTTGAAACGCAAGAGGAAATCGACGCACAGTACGACGTCGAAGCGGCTGTACCAGATTTCACAATCTATGCCGATCTGTTTGTCGGAGAAAGCGCGAAGGCGCGTGAGCAGATGGATTGTCTGCTCGATGTTCGGTTTGGCCCCACCGTCGATGAAACGCTGGATATCTTTCCGGCCGAGGATCCCAACGCGCCAATTTTAGTTTTCGTTCATGGTGGGTATTGGCGGATGCTCAGCAGTAAAGAGTTCAGTTTTACCGCCCTCGCACCAGTCATGCGGGGATACACCGTTGTCGTAACAAACTATTCACTGTGCCCCAAAGTCACGGTTGACGAAATTACCCGCCAGTCGCGCGCCGCGCTGGCATGGCTTTACACAACCGATACGAAATTCAACGGCGATCGAGATCGAATCTTTGCCTCTGGGCATTCTGCTGGTGGTCAGCAGACTGCACAGTTACTCGGCACGGATTGGGAAAACGAGTACGGGCTGCCACACGATATTATTAAAGGCGGCATATCGATCAGCGGCTTGTTCGATCTGCGCCCACTCCGATACAGCTTTGTTCAGCCGAAATTACTCTTGAATCACGATACGATCGAGCGCCAAAGTCCAATTTTTCATCTTCCAAATAGTGCGGCGCCGTTGCTGCTTAGCGTAGGCGGCGACGAACCGAACGAGTTCCGCCGTCAATCGCGCGATTACTGCGATGCGTGGACCGGTGCAGGTCTTGCTGCCGAGTACTTTGAGCAACCGGGCAAAAATCACTTCACGGCCTTAGACGGATTCCTCGATCCGGATAGCCCATTGTTCACAAAAATGGACGCGTTTATGCGCGCTCTATGAGCGATCGAGTTTTACTAGTCCGCTACAAAACACTGCGAAGCGTCGCGATACACGGTTCGTAATAGCTGCGACTGAAACAATTCAAATGATTTAGCTGGTGATGAAGTCGATAGACTGCGACGCGACGTTCGGAAATTTCGGCGAGCGGTAAAGATTACCCATGCAATCAAACAAAACACTCACCGCCCGCGCCTCAATGTTAGTCGTCGTTCTCCCTTTTACCAGTAGTCTTCCTGTGTCGAACTTGATGCACCGCGATCGGTTAATATTTATTCACGGCAGCGAACGATAACGCACGCCGTGAGTCACAGCTTAAGCTTGGGTCGAAAGGCTCGCGAGTGAATACGAGAAATACCACCATGCTCAGAAATATTATCATCGCAATCACTTTATCAGTAATCACCATACCGTCGAGTGCCTGCGAGATCGACAGTGATTGTGGCGCTGGCGGCACTTGTATTAAGCGCGAAAAGCGCGCCGGCGGCGTGTGTTATGGCGGCGACCTTTCACAGCCGGGCGGAGCTGCTCCGCCACCTGCGGCATTCTTTGATCCGTTGTCGACGTCGACCGAAAGGCCCAAAGACGCTTGCTTCGTAACCGAAGAATGTCCGGCCGGCATGGACTGCGTTAAAGCTGGGATGTGGGGGAGTTGCCTTGCTTTGTAACCGCGGCTCGGTAATGTGGTTCTACACTGGCGCTGTACGGCCGCCGTTTGCTGAGGTCCCAAGCCTGGGCGAAGAATCGGTGTGGGATTATCCGCGTCCGCCGAAACTAGTTCCCGACCGAAGAGAGGTTGTCGTGACGTTTGGCGAGCACATAATTGCGCGTTCGAGCAAGACAATTCGAGTGCTCGAAACAGCCGGTCCGCCGACGTTTTATGTGCCTGGGACCGACATCAAATTTGATGAGCTAGCGCCGGTAGCAGAGCGCTCTTGGTGTGAATGGAAAGGCAGTGCGCGATATTTCAGTCTCGCGAATTGTGCTGCGCAAAGCGATCCCGTGGCTTGGACTTATCCGCAACTGAATCCAAATTTCGCGGCACTGGACAATCATTTCGGCTTCTATCCAGGTCGGCTCGAATGCACGGTCGACGGAGAGCGAGTACGCGCCCAACCGGGGGAGTTTTACGCCGGATGGGTTACGGACGAAATCGTCGGCCCCATGAAGGGCGAACCCGGAACAGAATGCTGGTGAGTCCCGCTCGCAAATTGGGTCGCGATTGGTTACTCGGTACTATCAGCGATGAATTGCTCTACGGCGGCCATATCCAACGTGCCCGGTACATGTGCGACTAATTCGCCGCTCGGATTGAACATTAAGTAAGTCGGCGTGCCGGTAAACGATTCTTCGGTGAGTGCCTTGTACGCTTTTTGCAACGCTTCCACCTCTACAATACTGCTCTCAAACGTCATTGGCTTCGCCTTGACATAGGACCGAACTTTTTCAACTTCGGCGAATCCGTCGAGCGACATGCCGATTACCTTGGCATCGGCATTCTTATGCTTATCATGGAACGCGGAGACGCTCGGGTACTGACTGCTACATGTCCCACAGTAGGTCGTCCACATCATCACCATGGTCCACTTGCCCGGTTCAAAGTACGACGACAAGGGAACCGTCTCGCCAGTCAAGGTACGCACTGATAAGTCACTGCCGCGAGCGAGCGTGTGACTACTGGAGCAGGTTAGCGCAACGAGTACCGCTATTAATCGAATGGCATTCACAAGATAGTTTCCGATTTACTTAAGCTATTTAAGATCACTTAGAGCCTCTGCGCTGGCACAAGTTCAGCTTTGCTTGCGCTTCGCAGGGTCGAGCAAGAGTTCAAGTTCCGCGTTCGAAAATCCTGCCGCAAGACGCGCTGAGCGATTCAACTGGGAAGCACGGATCTGCCCGAGTTCCGCGGCTATTATGCGCCCAAACGTGGTTAAACTATCGAGTCCGCGGCTCGCGCAAATACTCGCAAACCATCGGCTACCAATTGCTACATGACCTATTTCATCTCGCAGAATGGTGTTTAGGATACTCCCGCCCTGGTGATCGCCGATCGACTCGAGCCGAACGAGCATGTTCGGCGTTACATCCAGTCCGCGAGCTTCCATAACGCGCGGAATAAGTGCCATGCGCCGAAGCACATCGTCGCTGGTTCGCTCGGCCATGTCCCAAAGCCCATCGTGAGCAGCGAAATCTCCATAGGCAAAACCTAAGCTTTTCAGATGCGCGTCGAGCAGCGAGAAATGCTTGGCCTCTTCGATTGCGACCCCGATCCAATCTGCGTAGTACTGCGTAGGCATACCGCTAAAACGCACAACTGCATCGAGCGCTAAGTTAATTGCAGTGAACTCGATATGACAAATGGCGTGCACGAATGCCGCGTGACCTTTTGCTGTCGACAGCTTACGCTTTGGTAGGTTGCGGGGATCGACTAAAGTCGGTCGCTCGGGTCGCCCCGGCGCTAGGTTGATGGGATCTCCCTGATAGAATGTACCGTCTCGCTTAAGTTCGGCGACGCAACGACATTTTATTGTTGGGTCGGATTCGGCAAGACATGCTGCGGCTGGATTGATCGACTTAACGGATTGTTTCATTGTTGTGTACGGCCGCTTAACCCATTAGCCTATCGGCGTGCTCGGTGGTTAATTTTCTAGTGGTAAGGTTAACCTATCGGACAAGAATTTAAGTACTCATTAACCCAACATTATTTTTTCAGTCCATCCGCGATTCGCAACGGCTCCGCGGTAAATGAAAAATCTCGAAAGGAACGCCTCATGACAGACTCAACGCCCAATATTTTTGCGGATAATTTTGTGTTTTTGGAAGGCCCGCGTTGGCATCAAGATTCGTTGTGGATTTCCGATATGTGGGGACATACGGTTCACCGTATCGATGTCCAAGGTAAGGTCTCAGACGTTATTAACGTCCCCGAACGACCGTCTGGTCTAGGGTTTATGCCGGATGGCACCTTGCTGATTATATCGATGGCCGATCGATGTGTTTATAAAAACATCGACGGCGCGCTGCAATTGCACGCCGATCTCAGTGGCTCGGTCGCCGCCGATATAAACGATATGGTGATCGATGATCAAGGTCGCGCCTATGTCGGCAACTTCGGCTACGATATTTTTGCCGGCGCGGATGAGCGCAATGCGGAGTTAATTCTGATTGACCCAGATGGCTCGCACCGAGTCGTTGCCGATGAGCTCATGTTCCCAAATGGCATGGTGCTGATGAACGGCGGTAGCACGCTTGTCGTGGCAGAAACTTTCGGTCACCGACTTAGCGCGTTCGACAGAGCTGCTAACGGTGATTTATCTAATCGTCGCGTGTTTGCCGATTTAGGCGAATTAACCCCCGACGGTATTTGCCTCGATACTGACGGCGGCATTTGGATCGCATCGTTCGCCACTGGAGACTTCGCGCGTGTCGTTGACGGCGGAGAAATCACCGATCAATTTAGTGTTGGCGAGCGCGCGGCGGTGGCGTGCCAAATTGGCGGCGCCGACAATCGGACCTTGTACTGCATGACGTACGGCGGCCAGATAGAGGATATTGCCTCCGGTGCGCGATTGGCGCGCATCGAAACGGTCAGCGTAAAAGTGCCAGGTGCCGGCTCGCCGTAAGGGCTAGCGATTAGCATAAATGTGGCGCGCCGAACTTCTGGGCGCGCGCCGACTTAGGCGGCCACAATCCAAATACGATTGTCATGGAAAGCTGCGCCGCCGGTCGGTGAAACGGGATCAGCACCCGTCAGCACGTTAATTCCCTGGCCCCCAGGGAATGCGGCATTCGGCCAAATGCTTTCGACGATAACCACGCCGCGCTGAATCCCTTCAAAAAGTTCGACGACGAGATTTAGGCGCCCGCGATCATTACCTAAGGTGACCAATTGTTCAGCCTCAATTTGCAACTCCACTGCGTCATCAGGGTGCATTAACACCGTTGGTTTGCGTTCGCGGCGAGTCGAACTAGGGGTTTCGTTAAACGAGGAATTGAGATAATGCCGAGCCGGCGCGGTCACGAGACGAAACGGCATCTCGGCAGTCGCCTCCTCGATACTCTCCCAATGATCGGGTAAGCGTGGCGGCATTGCGTCTGACCCTTCTGGACCGAACCCGTGGGGGCCAAATTGCGTCCAATCTGGGGAGAAGTGGAACAACCCATCGGCGTGACCGAAGCCATCAACGTAGTGGGCTTGATTAAACTCCGTTTGGCAATCTATCCAACGTGCCGCCTCGAGCTCGCTTAAGGTTCCCCAGCCGGAATGCTGTAGTGTCCAATCGATGATCTCCCGGGGCGACATCGCGAAGCCCGGGTGTTCCGCGCCCAGTCGTTCGGCCAGCCCACAGATCACTTCGTGGTTGTTTCGACAACCGTCCGGCCCATCGATAATTTTCGGACCTAATATAATATGTTGATGTCCACCACCTTGATAGATATCGTCGTGTTCGAGAAACATCGTTGCCGGCAACACGATATCTGCCATTTGGGCGGTTTCTGTCATGAATTGCTCGTGCACGCAAACAAATAAATCGTCGCGAGAAAACCCTTTCTTTACTTCATTCTGGTCCGGCGCGACCGACATTGGGTTCGTGTTTTGAATGAGCATCGCAGTCACCGGCGGACCATCGCCGAGTGCGAACTGCTCACCGTTCAAGACCGCGCCGATACGTGATTGATCGAGTAACCTAATGTTCGGATCACGCACGTCGAGCCCGTCGATCATCGTTCGATCCCAATGAAAAATAGCGCCGTTGTTATGAAACGCGCCGCCGCCTTCATGCAACCAAGCGCCTGTAATCGCCGGGATGCACAGCGCTGCGTGCATGTTTGACACGCCGTTGCGCTGGCGGGAAAACCCATAGCCCAAACGGAAGTAGCTACGTGGCGTTGCACCAATAAGTTTTGCAAACGCCTCGATGTCTGCGGCCGGCACGCCGGTAATTGCTTCGGCCCACGCAGGGGTCTTGGAGGCTAAATGCGCTTCGAGTTCGTGCGGGCAATCCGTATATCGTTCGAGGTAATTCCAATTCGCCAGTGAATCGCGAAATAAAACGTGCATGACGGCACAGGCCAACGCGCCATCCGTCCCGGGTCTGACACACAGAAATACGTCGGCTTGCTTGGCCGTCGCATTGCGATAGGTATCGATAACGACAATTTTCGCGCCGCGTTCCCGCCGGGCTTGCAGGGCATGCACCATCACGTTGATTTGGGTGCTTGCGGCATTTGTTCCCCAAATCACGATGACATCGGACACCGCCATTTCGCGTGGGTCGGACCCAGCAAGCTTACCGGTGCCCGCTACAAATCCATTCCACGCGGACGTCACGCAAATCGTTCCGTGTTCCCCCGAATAGTTCTTCGCATGGCGTAATCGATTGATGCCGTCGCGCATAACTAGACCCATCGTACCGGCATAGAAATAGGGCCAAATCGATTCCGATCCGTGCTGTTGCTCGGCGCGCAAAAATTGTTCCGCAACCTCGTCCAATGCGGCTTCCCACGTGATCGGCGCGAATGCGTTGGCGCCTTTCGCGCCCGTTCTGCGTAACGGCTGGGTCAAGCGATCCGGATGATGAATCCGTTCCGCATAGCGCGCCACCTTGCTACAGATAACCCCGGCGGTATAGGTATTTTCAGCTGCTCCGCGAACCGCGCCGATATGCTTGTCATCGAGTTTTTCGACTTCTAATGCACACGTAGACGGGCAATCATGGGGGCAGGCGCTTGTGTGAATTTCGGGAATTGCGTTCATTTCGGTATCCGTGAGGAGAGTGACTGGAATTTGCGCGCGAATCGCATCCCACGCTAGCTACTACGCAATATGCCGAATCGAAGTTCGCGAATCAAACCAAACTTGAGATGTTCTCGTCGTGTTTCGATTACAATTCAGGTTGCACTTTCGTCGAGACAGCGAACCCATTATGAAAAAAGCCGTTCTACTTGCGCTCAGCCTCACTTTGGCTGGTTGTTATCACTACGATATATCCCTGCCGAAAATCGGTCTGGACATGAATCTGAGGAATTTACTCGGTGACGACGTCCGGATGACCCCAGAGCACGCGATGTTCATCGAATCGGCCGCTGTGATATCTCTTCTCGAACCACAACCTCGGGTTCAATGGGTCGGTTCGAACCTAAAAGAAAGCAACCTTGAATCGCTGCAAATCGATGACTGGGAGGCGACCTCGACGATCGTCGGATTGATGGAAGCGCGGCTCAAACAAAAGGGTTTCACGGTAGTCGGTATCAACAACGACATCAGCGCAAAAGACGCCTATACGAGTAGCGGGAGCTTCGCCGAACCCGAGCGCGTGCGTAAGCGCTTACTCGCCGCCGGTAATGCCCGCGGGGTTGATATGCTCGTCGTAATCTATCGCCAACAAGTGCGAGATTTTATCTCAGATTCTTCGCAGAAAGTCACCGGCTACGGTCTGTTTAAACGCCACTCCGACCACGACGTGTACGCCTACGGCGTAGTACAGGTTGAAGCGCTAAACGTTCAGAAAGGTTTTGTCATGGGCAAAGCCGATGCTGAAGTTAAAGTGCCGCTCGACACGCGCGCGTGGCAGGAGAACTTTGAAACGGATGAGGGACCGATACGTTTAAGCCCGGTACGTTCCGATGTCGTTCGCGAAGGAATTATTAAAGCGATTAGCGATGCCACAATGATCGCGGCGCAAGAAGCGGGTATCTCCAATTAGATCGACAGCGATATCAACAAGATGCTGATAGACTAGTTAACTACCAGCTTTTACACATAGCACTTGCGACTATCAATGTATTGTCGTATCCGGCGGCTCTTCTGTAAACCAACTAAAAATTTCATTCAGCGGAGCGACGCCTGATTCCGGATCGTCAGTCAGCACCTGCAAATCACGTATGAACCGTTCGGGCGGCATCTGCTTCCACTCAGCCCACCAGTGGCGACCACCGCGCGTTTTAATGATCGTCAAAAACGCGTTTCGAACGCCCTGAAATAACTCTTCGTCTGTCAAGAGTCCACTCTTGTACAACGTCCATAGTTGATAGTATCCGTTCCCCAGAAACTGCATTTTTGAATGAAACGTAGACTGTTGGTTTGGAGTCAGCTCAGCGAAGCGGTTCATTCCAGCTCTGAAATTATCGGCGTGCGATTCAATTTCCGTGAGTCCAGCGAACGCCGCCATGAATGAATCGATTGCTTCTTTAACAGTGTTCACCGCCTCTTGGCGATTACTTTGTCGAACCTGAACCGAGAGATAAACGAGGGTTACGATGACGGCCAGGCCTCCGATTAGCTCTGCAATTCCGCTGACGGCGTCCCATCCTCAAATGAAAATCAGTGCGCGGGAGGCGCGGTTAAAGATAAGGACTCTCAACACCATGCGGCAATGAAGCGTGGGTTGTAAAAGCAACAGTCAAATCGTTTTCAATCTACAAAAACGCATCCGGATGATCGTGCCCCGTTACCAATGAGCCGTATAACGACAAATTCGCTTCGTGGCCGAGAAAGCCATGACAATTTACCGCAGACACATCCTGATAGGCCTCTTGCAACGGATGTCCCGGTTGCAGGACAGCACCGCCAGCCTGTAGAAATAGCTGCTGAGTTGCTTTAAGACATTCTCGAACGGCATAGCTCGTTTCTAAATTAACCTTGGCGGAATCTTCTGCACGCATCGGTTTACCGGCTTCGGCGAATTGTCGGATAGTCGCTGCGGATTGCTGCAGCAGAAGGCGGGCGCAATCAATTTGCATACGCGATAAAGCGATAGCCTCGTGCGCTGCAGGTGCATCGACCCGGGCAACTCCGGCCAGCGGATAGGCGCCGGCTTTCGTGCCTTTCTCTTCAAGATTGGCTATGAATGCGCGCAATGCATATTCGGCTGCGCCGAGCGCCGGAGCCGCTAGATTCAGCACCAACATTGGTACAAACGCGGCCATGTAAAGGCTGCCGGGATTCGCGCTGCGACCCGGCGACTTGTAAGCCGTCGCGTCACCGTAAGACAAAAACCGATGCTCCGGTACGAACAAACCCTTCGCAAGGAGACTAATACTGCCGGTTGCCTGCAGGCCCGAAACGGTCCAGTCATCCAATTCTTCGAGCTCCGCTCCCGGTACCAACATGCAACCAACATTTACCACGACACCTGTGTCGTCAACAATTAGCGCGCCGAGCAGTGCCCAATCTCGATAAGCTGCGCCAGAACAAAAAGTGAAACGTCCATCTTCGATGAGGTAGCCGTCGGCTACCTTCTTGGTCATATTTTTGCTCGGATTGAGCGACGCACAAACGACTGCGTCAGGATTAGCAACGAAGACTTCTTGTTGCGCCGGCTCGGGAAACAGCGATAACACCCAATTATGGATCTGGTACACCGCCAGAACCCAGGCGCTCGCTGGACAAGCTTGCGCAATCCGCGCGATAACCGGCAGCACCTCGTCCATGTGTCGTTCTGCGCCATCGAACCGTTTCGGGTTGTAGACCCGGTAAAGTCCAGCGTCGCGCATGGCGGTAATGTTCTCGACAGGTAACTTGCGCGCTTCGCGAGCGGCGTTTCGACGCGCGCTGAATTCGTCGACGAAACTGTCGACTCCCGGATCCGGATAATCCGCTGGTTCCGCCTGGCCGGACGACTTGATTCCACTACTCATTGTTTCGTCAAACTCCTAATAGTGACCGGTTTAATGTAGCACGGCCAAAATTCGCTTTTGGGCGACGCTAGCAGCGAGGAAAAATCGCAGCGAAGGACACTATTGTTCGATCGCGGGCTTTTCGCTGCGGCTTTCTGCATAGAACGAATTATCTATTTCGATTGTTTTGCCGGCGCACAACGCTTCGAAAGTGGTGTAACCATCGAGCTTGTACCCCTCAGCCAACGGCTCCGTCAGTGCCGCAATCATCGCCAGCATCGCCGAATTGTCCGCTTCGTCGTAGACCGAAAATAGCGCAGGGGAATCGACTTGCTTCAATCGCGCTGCATAATTATCCGTCGGAAAATCGCAGCCGAATAAGATCACCTGTGTCGCGATGGCGTTCGGGACGGTAATTCTACAGCTGTCCGCGTTTACCGAGACCGAGGCCCCCTCGTACACCGGATGGGTGCCACACATCAACGTTCCGCAGCAGGCGGACATCGCAGTTGTATTGAATGCATCCTCGCGAAGTTTGGAAAACTCGAGTAGGTTTTGCGATGATTCATCGACCAAAAACGCATTGGCAAAATAAACGTCATCGATGCCGCGCTCGTATCGCTCGACGGCCGTTGGCAATTCGTTATCCAGGTGTTTGGCGGCGGATATGAGTCCCCGTTGACGGCAATCGCAGCACATACATTCCGTGCGAGTCCGCATGTTCGGATCGCAAAGCGTGAGGCGACAAGCCCCGCAGCGACACGCCAAAAAAGCAACGTTGTCAGTCAAGGTATTACCCGCAAGGCAATTAAAAATAAGATTCTCGCGTAGCGCGGCGATGCACGCAACTCCGTGTTTGGACTGTACTCGTGAGTTACGGATTTTTCCAATCGATAGGATCGCCGAATCGCGTAATTACAATGTCGTGGTCGAGAGAGAACGCCGGTTAGAATTTAAACTGCATCCAGGTTTGCAGGACCGTGGAGTTATCGTTACCGAAGACTTCCTGGGCTGCGGCGTTAGGGGTTGACCATGCGACACCGGCATAAATATAAATACGCTCCGTCGGGAAGTATTCGACCCCCGCATTGATCTCGTCGGCCCAGTCACGGCTAGACAAGGGCTCGCCGAAATAATGTCTTTCGTCGAGGTCGTGGGTGTAGTAGTAAAACGTTAACGCATAAGAATCACGCGGTGCCGTCATTAGCTTTACGAACTGGGTTACCTGATTGCTGTTGAACAAATGGTATTCGCCAGTGATTTCGCCGTGATAGAACGTGTCCCAACCGCGCGCGCCAAAACCGTAGAACAATGGCCGGTAATTCTCGCTATCTCCGCTAGCCAAATCGTCACCGGAGAATCGCGCATAGCGGTAAGTCACTAACGTTGTCCAGGCGACGTTCGGTACTGTGAATACAGTATCAACGTACCAGGCGAGGCCATCCACGTCAGCGCCATTGCCGTCGTCATCGCTCCCAGATTGCCATACAACTTCGGCGTGGACTTTCAGCGCAGACAAGTACGGCACAGGCACATCAAGTGCACGTAGATTCCACGACTTAACGCCGTCGTATTGCAAAGCGTTCCCGTCGTAGACCTCGATGAACATGACGCCGTAGCGTCCGAGACTCGTATCTGCGTTTTCCAAGTTAACGCCATATAACAGCGAACCGCCAAAGTCTGAATCGCTGTGCAGCCAGAACGCGTCGCCGCGCATCCCCTTGCCGGTGTAGGCGACGACAGCAGCGTTTCTAAAAGAATCGAACGGAGCGATCCAATAATTGCCCTGCCTCGAGCCGGTGTCGAAATTACCGTCACCTATCAAGAAGCCGTCGCTGATCATCAGTCGTTGCGGTCCGAGGCTCACGCTGAGCGATTCATTACGCCAGCCGATGTACGCTTCGTCTGTATCGATGCGGGAGTCTCCGCCTCGCGCAAACTGCCCCGATATTTCTCCATCGAGGAGGTTCGCGGCCGCGACAACGGACGCCTTGCCAAAGAATGTGCCGCCGAATGCGGCGCGTTCGAAACCGAGAGCCGGTTCGAAAGACAGCGCGCTATTCGTGCGTCCCTTCTCGGACAAGCTGTCCAGCGCGCCGAGGCCGTAATTAATGTTGTCCCCGCGCTGCAATCCGAAACGCATTTCAAGCATCGGGGTTAGCGACCACTCGTCCACCTCAATCGTATCGAACGCACTCGACCGCGGGGCGAAACACGTCGCACATAGCAGGATCGAGAAAAGAGTTTTAGTTCTCACGTAATGCAGCTGATGTTTGAGGCTCGAGATTCACTCGTCCAAATCGTTGAGGATAATGGCAAGCGAGCATTGCGCATAATCCGTAGGCGATGCGGCGCCGCGATCGAGTAATGATACTGTCGTCGTTGCCGAGTGTTCAACCAGAACGCTGATGGTTCTCTAGGCCTCAGGCTGCGTGTCGAATTTTTCGAGATCAGGATTCATATGGGCCCACGGTTGGGCGCTGCTCACCCACCAATCCCCGGTCGGAGAGTAGCGACTCGGATCGTCCAAATTGCCAACATTAATTGTGACGATGTCGGGAATAGCCGCTTCTTTCACAAACAGCGGTGAACCGCAATCAGCGCAAAACGCGCGGCTAACTGTGTTTCCGCTTGCGGCTTTCTTTTCGTAAAATTTCGGGTTACCCGAGAGCAGTTTCCACGCTGCTGTCGGCACGACGATATCAGCTGAATAGGCGCTGCCGGACGCCTGTTGGCAATCGCGGCAGTGGCAGTTCACCGACATCACTGGCTCCGCCGAACATTCGTATCTCACCAAGCCACAAGCGCAGCCACCGCAATAAGATGTCGACATAAAGGCTCCCTTGGATAGTTCACGTGAGCATAACATAGCATATTAACCAGCAGGCCAGTCCTTTCCCCTGGGTCCTAATCGATTGATTGAATTTCGTCGTAGCAACTTACCGCTAAAAAGAAACGAGCAACCTACAATCATTAATTGCAAATGCGCTTGGATAGTTACACTCGTGTATAAACCGAACCACTGAAATACCCCTTCAATATCTGGCCGAGATCGATGGATCTACAACGCCGCGATCACCCCCACTTCGACGAGATAATCCGGCGCAGCAAGACGTGCTTCAATACATGCGCGGGCAGGCGCGTTGCCTTCGGCCACCCAGGCATCCCAAACACTGTTCATTTGTTTGAAATGCCCGATGCTCGCAAGCCATATTTGTGCGCTTAGGATTTTCGACTTATCCGATCCCGCCTCTGCGAGTAAGGCGTCGATCTTATCGAGTACCTGCTGGGTTTGGATAACGATGTCCCCGGCGGTATCGGTTGCGACTTGGCCGGCGAGGTAAATCGTCTCCCCGTGTATCACCATTTGGCTCATGCGCGCGCCGGTGTGATGTCTCGTTATCGTCATAGAATTTCCTGGGAGTTTGCTAATCGAGTGATCAGTATAGATGACGGAGTACTAGCGATGTTCGTGCCGTAGGCCCGTGCATAAGGACTCGCTGGAAGTACTCGAG
>CAWLAW010000009.1:0-18196 GCA_963854885.1 Gammaproteobacteria bacterium
TGCCTATTGAGCGACGAGAGATACCGTTTCCGGCGGCAGATCGATCTCAAGCAAAGCCTGGCCATTCGGTAAAATCGCCGTAGGTCCTGTCCGTGACGATCTTACCGTCGGCAATGGTTAATACGGCGATGAATGGAATTTTCCAGTCGTCACCTTTGTCCGGATCAAATAGAACCGACTCAACGACGACCGTATCGCCGCATGTATGCCGATGAGAAACGCGCATGTAGCGCTTTGGGGCTGCAGCACAAATAACTTTTTCTACCTCGCGTAGCGCAGCTTGACCGTTAATTGGCGGGCCGCCCATGGCTTGCACCTCGCATTCCATTGCGTAACATTCGGTCGCCATTTTGTCAGCATCCTCGTTATAGAGCCGCTCCCAGGTCTTGGACAATTCTAGATTCTGTTGTTCGGCATTCATGGTCAATTCTCCAATTATTTATTCGATTGTTA
Source organism: Gammaproteobacteria bacterium (assembly GCA_963854885.1). Taxonomy (GTDB): domain Bacteria; phylum Pseudomonadota; class Gammaproteobacteria; genus UBA11873. The sequence goes on from CAWLAW010000009.1 coordinate 454, forward strand.
ATGTTCGGCAAATCGAGCGAGAAACCGTATCACGAACCTAATGCGCCGCACTCCCTCGTCGTATTTAGTCGATCAGCGTAGCTTAAAATTTGGGCTTCCAGTTCAGCAAGTGAACTTGCGGCCATGTATACAATGTTTTGAAAAAGGCAGTCGGCAGTGCTGGGACCATGCATTCACTAGGCAATTTGACGATCTTTCGAGGGCTAGAATTACCCGCACAGAACAACGATGTACGTCACGACAACTTGATTAGCGCTCGGTCCAATTGCAAAGCACTCAGCGCACGAAGTGACGATCGGTACTCGTTAAGACGCCCTCATATTCGGTCCGACAACGGCGCGAGGTGGAGGTTGAGAGTCCCTGCGAGAATGGCCCCGTCGGCATTGATAGAGCCATACGCAAATAAGCTAAATACGTTCGAACATTTTTCCAGTAAATGCGCGGGCGGGAAACTCGATCTCACCTTGAATTGCAAAGCTTCGCCCATCAGACATGTCAGCAATGCCGGCGACATTCCATTTTTGACCGCCAGTGTGGGTCGTTTTTCCGTGGCCGCTGGCGTCAAGCATCCCTCCGTCAGACATGATGCTTCGCGCGGTAACACTATATTTTCCGTCGTCGCCTTCGATGTTTTCGATTGTCATCGTTGCGATAGAAGTCCCCTCCAACTCTCCGGGTATTTCGCCTTCGAAATTGATTTGCGCAGTCGCCTATAGGTTCTTCTTACCAGGAATCATCGTGATCGATGTCGATTTCATATCAAACTTACCGAGCTCTTTGCATAGCGCCATGTCGAAGTACCTCTTCGTTAAATTAGAATTTGCTAGTGGTTCAACGTCCTCGCTACTTTACGTATCTCATTTTGACCTCACCACCATGCGCCACATTTTCAAGCGCTCTCAACGCCCCTGAGACGGAATAAGCTCGCGTGTACAAGTAGCAGATAAGCGCGAGCTTAGGGGTACTTGGTCGGGCAATTTATGTCACATGTGCTGAGGAATGCATTGTGAAAGTGTTACAGGCCAGGCTCGTTGTGCTTAAACAACATCGTATCCGTCAATCCTAAACGGATCTCCTCGCCAACTTGAAAAATTTTTATTAAACGTTCCGAGCGACTAATACACCGAGCGTTGCGTATTACGTTTAGAAGGTCCCGGGAGTTATCTCTTAGTCCAAAAGCAACCATAGATCATCGCTGATACGCCCACGGCCGTCGGATGCGGTCCGCGCGTTCGTAGCTCGAAATATCCGCGCTGCGAGTTAATGTTGCCTCGATTGGGTTGATACCGCGTTTTAACATTTCACTGCGCAAGCTATCGAGTTCGAACGGTACGGTTTGTGTCGCGGTTGAATGGATTGTGTTCTTATCAATATCGATAACTAATTGTAATTCCTTGGCGCTCGTCACGGCTTCACTCAGCGCAGCGGCTGAGGCGTCAGATACTTGCGCCGCCAACAGATCGTTTTGAAAACAATTATTGTAGAAAATCTCACCGAAACTCGGAGCAATCACGCATCGAATGCCAAAATCGCACAATGCCCAGACGGCCATTTCGCGAGAGCTTCCGCAACCGAAATTCGCACCTGCGATCAACACCTGGCTTTTTGAATAACGCTCAGTGTTGAGAACGAAATCGCCCTTCTTCGTGCCGTCGTCGTTAAATCTCCACGAGTGGAAAAGTCCGACATCAAAATTCGGGCGCTCGCGGTTAATGCAATAGTCGATCGGAATTAAGGTATCCGTATCGATATCCGGTACAAATAGACTAACCGCGAGACCTCCGTATTCGCGAGAGGCTGTTGGCCTCATGTTAACGGCACCCGATGATCGCAAATGCTCCCAACCAGCGCCGCCGCCGCTGCGCTCGCAGGGCTCGCGAGATGGGTACGACTACCTTTCCCTTGGCGACCTTCGAAGTTTCGATTCGACGTCGAAACACAGCGTTGCCCAGATTCCAAACGATCATCGTTAATCGCCACGCACATCGAGCAGCCCGACTGGCGCCACTTAAATCCAGCAGCGAGAAAAATTTTGTCTAAACCTTCGGCCTCTGCTTGGCGACGGACTTCCGTCGATCCTGGCACCACTAGGGCTCGAACGTGTTTGGCAACTTTTCGATTTTTAATCACTCGCGCCGCTTCGCGCAGATCCGATAGCCGACTGTTCGCACACGAGCCAATGAATACTGCGTCAACGCGAACGTCGCTAATCTTTTGCCGCGGAACTAGATTCATATACGCCAAAGCTTTTTCCATACCCGTTCGAGTTTGAACGTCGCTCGCATCTTGCGGATCGGGCACGCGACCATCAATGTCGATGACATGGGCGGGGCTAGTCCCCCAAGTAATCTGTGGTTTTAGGTCAGAAACGTTAAAGCGTTCCTCGCGTACCGCCTGCGCACCGTCGTCACTATTTAAATCACGCCAGTGACCGACAGCCGTTTCCCAGGCTAAACCGGTCGGCGCAAAGCGTCGGCCATTCAAGTATTCAAACGTCGTATCGTCTGGTGCGACCTGTCCAATGCGCGCGCCCATTTCGATACTCAAGTTACATAATGTCAATCTTCCCTCGATCGGTAGCGTTGAGATCGTATCGCCGCAGTACTCAATTGCGTGGCCCGTGCCGGCTTCTGCTCCATAACGCCCGATCAGCGCTAATATTAAATCCTTGGCAACAACTCCGTTCGGCAAACAGCCATTGCATTCAATTCGAAACACGGACGGGCGACGTTGGACTAATGTTTGCGTCGCTAAAACGTGCGCGACATCCGATGATCCAATGCCCCAAGAAGCAGTACCTACCCCGCCAACCGTGCACGTGTGACTATCGCCGCAGACGAATGTTTGTCCTGGCAATGCGATAGCAAGCTCGGGCGCGACAACATGTACGATCCCTTGATCGCGGCTGTGCAAATCAAACAACTCGATGCCATGACGTGCGGTATTGTCGCGCAACGTTGTAATGTAACTAGAATTTTTTGGTAACGAGTCGTCTCGCCGTTCAATTGCCGTCGATACGACATGATCGTGTGTCGCAAATGTGAGCTCAGGTCGACGTACTGATTGCCCGCGCTCACTAAGCATGGCAAAAGCTACGTCGCTGGCGAGCTCATGCATCATATGCCGATCGATATAAATTAAATCGTAACCGCTTCCCAAGGACGCCACGCAATGGCTGTTCCAGATTTTATCGAACAGAAGTTGTGGCTCAGAATTCACCACCCCGCTACCTTCCCCATTTATTCTCGAATTCCCATACCTCATTGAATCCCATGAGCTCGTGCATGTCATCAATCGATAATAAAGGGACATTCAGTCCACGACTCGATCCCGTGTCTAAAATGTGAAGATACGCTTGCTCCATTGCCGCCGCCGCAGCCATGAACCCGGTACCGGGATAAATCGCAACTGAGAATCCGAGTGCTACAAGCTGTTCACGTGAGAGGATGGGAGAGCGGCCACCGTCCGCCATATTCGCGAGCAGCGGTGCATCGATCGCCTCAGCAACGGCAGAAAATTCTTCTTCACTTTCCGGCGATTCAACGAACAACACATCCGCGCCCGCTTCGTGATACGCAAGCGCGCGGCTGATTGCTTCCTCTAAGCCGAGCGCTGTTCGTGCATCCGTACGCGCGATGATTAGAAAATTCGGATCATCGCGGGCGTCCACCGCAACGCGAATTTTATTGACCATGTCAGCAGTATCGATGACCCGTCTGCCCAGCGTATGACCACACTTTTTCGGAAACTCTTGATCTTCGATTTGGATCGCAGCAATCCCAGCAGATTCATAGCCACGAACGGTGTGTTGTACGTTGAGTAGCCCGCCATAACCGGTGTCGGCGTCGGCGATAATCGGCGTATTGCTGCCAGCCGCCATCATCCCTGCCCGGTGCACCATATCGGTGTAACTCGCGAGACCGGCGTCGGGTAGGCCAAGATAGGAAGCAACCGTCCCATATCCAGTCATATATAGCGCTGCATGTTGTTGCCGATCGGCAATTCGTACCGACATCATGTCGAATATCCCTGGCGCCGTGACGAGTTCGCGACGCTGGATTCGATCGGCCAGCGCGGCACGTTTTTCTGTTGCGCTCATATTGGTTCCTATGCTGATTGAGAGAAATTGCCTGTCCGCATCCCCGGTTGAATTAATTGGCGAGCGAACGAAATAGATGCTTAGCTGTCGAGAATGGCCGTCACCGATGCGGGATCTATTCGCTCATCCCAGTTCGTCTCAAGATCTTCGAGCGCCGAAGTGAATAAGTATTCGCGAGTAGTATCGACGCCTAGTTTCCGTAGATTGCGCACATTTTCGATACGCGGCGTGCGCAAAATATTCGCACTAGACGCAAGAATATCCACCGTCAACAGGAACGACCGCACCATTCATAAAAGAGGCTTCATCTGATGCGAGAAATATTACTAACCAAATCACTTCTTCAGGACGCCCTAGTCGACCAGTTAAATGCGCTTGCTCCATCGCTTTCCAAATCTCTTCGCGATCCTCAAATTTCTCCAAATATTTGTGCGGCATCGGCGTGTCGATTGCGCCCGGGGTGATAGCGTTTACTCTGATTTGATGGTCACGCAGATCGTTCGCCATCGAGCGCGCGAGTTGCGCGACCCCAGCTTTAGACGCGCCATAGGCGGCCATGTCTGGAAACCCGACCACCCCGCCAATAGAACTATTGAGAACAATTGATCCGCCGTCGCCCTGCTCCACCATCTGTCGCGCAACGCGCTGGCACAGTAAGAAGGAGGCGCGGACGTTAACGTTCAACACGGTGTCGATTTCTTGTTCGGTTGTTTCTAGCAGTGGACTGCCGACCATTACGCCATGATTGTTAAACAACACATCAATGCGTCCGAAATGTTCCATCGACGCTTGCGTTATGTCAGCAAGATCAGCAACAGAAGTAACATCGGCGCGCACATAATGAACTTGATCTGGAAACCGCTCGATTGTTTCGACGAGCGCAGCAGTCGGCTTTCCGGGCAAATCTGAGGCGATAATTTTTGCGCCCTGCTCAGCGAACAGCTTGACTGCAACTTCACCTTGCCCACCCGCAGCCCCGGTAATAATACAAACCTTATCTTGCAAACGCCCCATGGAAATCTCCGTTGAATATTCGATTAGATAGTTTTAGAACTTGTCTGCGGCATTGTTAATCAGCCCGCACGCAAACGCAAAACGCCGCGACAGGGTCGGCGCCAGCTCGATGCAAGATTTGGGACAGTTCGCTGTCGTTAGACCAACACGGCGCAACGATCGCCAGATCGGTAACGCTCGCCCCGGCGGCGAGTAGTCTCGTTACTTTTTCGCGCGGCTCATTTATAGACCACGCCGCAAGGCCCAGCGGGCTCGTTTGCTCGAGGGTATAGTGAGACGAGCCCCAGGTTCGATGGTATTTAGCGTTAGAGTTGGCGCCGGCGTTCAGTAGCAATTCGAGTTCTATGCCAGCTCGTGGACGGGCCTGAAGTTGTAATCTTAGCGCGACGCCGTTAGTTTCGCCTTAGTCGCACGTTATTAAGTGCGCCTAAACGCCGCAAACAACCGCAGAAAAGGAGCAACGATGAAATTAGGATTTTGGCCGCCCGTGTACGGCAACTGGATTATCTCGGCTCAGCCAGAAACTCGCGATGCGTCTTTCGCCTACACGAAAAAGGCAACTTTGTTAGCTGAGCAAATTGGATTCGATACGTTGTTGCTGGCGGAACATTTCATGAATCCAGTCACCAATAACTTGGAACAACTGGATTGCTGGACGACCGCTGCCGGCTTAGCTGCCGTAACGGAAAAGATAGAAATTATTGCCGCCGTCAAACCTGGGTTTCGCGCACCCGGTGTGATTGCGAAAATGGCCGCCGGAATCGACGATATCAGTCAAGGGCGATTTGCCATAAACCTTGTCTCCGCATGGTGGATCCCTGAATTTGAGATGCTCGGGGTGCCACTACTACCCCACGACGAACGATATTTGCGATCGGAAGAATTTTTAACCATCGTTAAACGTAGTTGGCTCGAAGATGAGTTTAGTTTCGATGGCGAGTACTTCTCTGTCAAAAACACGAAACTGTCGCCTAAACCGGTTAATCAACCGCATCCGCCCATCTATATCGGCGGCGAATCCGAACAAGGGCGAAACTTTGGTGCGAAAATGGCGGACGTTTTTTTGATCAACGGACGACCGCTGCACGATGTCAAAGAGATCGTCGATGATGTCCGTGCGCTTGCGAAAACTTACGGGCGCTCGCCACGTTTTGGGATTTCAGCGTTTGTCATATGTCGCGACTCGGAAAGCGAAGCCCAAGCCGAGTTTGAGCGCCTTGTTGCGATGCGCAACACTGAAATAGTCGGTGCTGATAAGGATGTTGTAATGCTCCAAGCCGTGCCGTACCAGCAAAAGGAAGTGGGCACGAACGGCGGAATTCACGCCGGATTGGTTGGAACACCGGAACAAATTGCCGAACGAATGCGGGCATTTGAAGCGATCGGAATCGAAACGTTTCTCCTTCAATTTCATCCGATCGTAGAAGAACTTGAGCGATTCGGCGAGAAGTTAATGCCGTTATTGCGCTAAATCCGGCGCGTGCGATTGGCCGCTAAATGACCGTAAATTTTCGACACGTTTGCGCGTCGAACGACGACGCGAATTGAAACATTGGCGCGACGGACAACGCTTAGTTTGAAAACTGATTGACGATACGCCGATTCCCACGCAACACTGGCTACGATTGTTCTTAAAATATCTATCGAGACGGAAACGCCATGGAGAGTATCGTAATAACGCCTATGTACGCTGCAATGCTCGGCATTATTTTACTAGTACTGAGTATTCGGGTTGTCGCTGTGGTGCGCGAAAAAGGCGGGATTGGCTACGGTGATGGCGGCAATACCGACTTTACCCCAGTCGTTCGTGGGCAAGGTAATTTTATCGAATATGTGCCGATCATCCTGATCTTAATCGCATTTGCCGAAGCCGGCGGTACGTCCATTAGTTACATCCATGCGATGGGTGGCGCACTCGTCCTCGGACGCATCTTCCACCCCATCGGTCTTACCAATGTCGGCGGAATTAATCCGTTTCGATTTATCGGTACAAATTTGTACTTGGATTACATTACTTGCAGCGTCGTTATTCGTGCTCGTTAACCATTTCAGTTAATCGATCGAGAGCATTCGATCGCACGGTAGAATGATTCAACCGCGTCAAGCGGGACCATTACCGACGCTTAGTTGCCAATGGTCCTGGGTATCTCGCGTATCGGACTCTTAGTCCATCTGTCTAAGCCCCTTTGGGAGGCGACCAAGTCATGACGAATAGCAATTCACATATGCTCAGCGGTTATCGCTTACTTGATCTCACCAGAGCCGTCGCCGGACCCACCTGCACGCGAATGTTCGCCGAAATGGGCGCGGAAGTTATTAAGGTCGAACCCGCGCCGGGCGGAGACATGTCCCGCGCTATTTCGAAATTGCGCAACGATCGGAGTTTATATTTTGTCCAGCAAAGTCTGAATAAAAAAAGTCTCTGCGTCGACCTGCGCAGCGCCGCAGGGATCGCTTTAGTGAAAGAACTTGTGCCGCATTGCGATGTTGTTGTGGAGAACTTCAAACCCGGGGTAATCGCCGATATGGGCCTTGGTTATGATGCGCTTTGTGAGCTCAAGAAAGACATCATTCTTTGTTCAATATCGTCGCTAGGGCAAACCGGTCCGCTTTCGAAAAAACCGGGTTACGATTTTATCGCCCAAGCCTATGCCGGTATTACCTCAATGATCGGCGATCCAGATGGTCCGCCGAGTCTACCGCTCGCCGCCGTTGGCGACGTAAGCACAGGAGTCACTGCAGCATTTGCCGTTGCCGCCGCGCTACTCGACCGGTACAAAACCGGCAAAGGTCAAATGCTCGACGTGTCGATTCTTGATTGCTACTACCATTACCATGAAGTGAATATCCATCAAGCGAGTGGCAGCCATGGCGCAATCGTGCCAAACCGTAACGGCAGTCATTTTTCATACATTTGCCCGGCCGGAGTCTATAAAGCAACTGGTGGCTATATCGTACTCGCCGCCTTTTTGCATCACTGGTCGGATTTCTGCGCCGCGATGAATCGACCCGAGCTCGTAACCGACGAAGCGTGGTCGACCGATCCCGCACGGCTCGATAATCTAAGTGAAGTGATCAAAACCGTCGAAGCCTGGATGCAAACCTTCCCTGATATTGAATCGGTAATCAAGTTACTCGACGCGCATAACGTACCTTGCGCACCCGTGCTATCCGTTAATGAGACGCTCACCCACCCGCATCTCGTGGAACGTGGGACAGTACGAACAATAGACGATCGGATGGCTGGCAAATACCAGATCCCGGGGCATCCGGTTAAGTCGTCGCGTTATCCTGCGAACAATCCATACGTTGCGCCGTTTCTCGGCGAACATAACCACGAAATATTAAGTAATCTCCTAGGTAAAAACGATGCCGAAATCGAGACCTTGTCAAATTCGGGGATATTGCAAAAGAAGGACTACTAAGACACCCATTGGGTTCTCTTATATTACTGCCCGATTGAGATCCGATCCGCGCAGGGGCACCGGTAAATTCACACTTTCATTTAGGCTACGTCACTATGTATGAAATCGAAAAAAAAGATTTAAAGGGCGCATTTACATTCCTACCAATTGACGACGTCCACTATGGCAGCGGCGCGCTCGCTAATCTTGAGGCGACGCTCGCCCAATACGGCATCGAAAGAGCATTGTTAATTACCGGCAAGACCTTAGCGACTAAAACCGATCTGGTCGACAAAGTGGTTGCTGCCAGTCGCGGGCGAATCGATAAAGTATTCCACAACACCACTCAGCACGTGCATCGAGCCTCGGTAATCGATGCCGTCGAGGCCGCGCGCTCTATTAACGCGGACGGGATTATCAGTTTCGGGGGTGGTACGCCGAACGACACCGGCAAAGCGGTTCTATTAGCTCTAGCGGAAGATGTTCGTAACGCTGCCGATTTTGATCGATATCGGGTGAAGTTCGAATACCCGTCAAAGGTGGAAGTGCCTCCAGTAAATGGTGACGCGCTACCGATGATTGCAATTTCGACAACCTTATCCGGCGGCGAGTTCACCCACTTCGCCGGCATCACGGATAGCGATCGTCAAGTGAAAGATCTATACATCGACAAAAAGCTTGCCGCACGAGCTGTTTATCTTGATCCCGAGTTAACCCTGGATACCCCCGATTGGCTATGGCTTTCAACGGGTATGCGTTCCGTCGATCACTGCATCGAGGCCTTGTGTTCGATTAACGCCCACCCATTTACGGATGCATTAGCGAGCCAAGCACTGCAGATGCTGAATCGCTACCTACGTGAATGCAAAGCCGACCCAACAGATCTCGTCGCGCGCACCAATGTCCATCTTGCAGCTTGGATGTCGGTGTGTGGTTTAGCTAACGTCAATGTCGGTTTAAGTCATGGCATCGGCCATCAGCTTGGCGCGCGCAACGATGTGCCGCATGGCGTGACGTCGTGCGTGATGATGCCATCGACGATGGATTTCAACCGCGAACATGTTGGAAATCGTCAAGCCTGGATTGCTGAGGCAATGGGCTGCGATGTCGCAGGACTGGACAAAGAAACCGCCGCTGCGCTTGGGCGCTCGGCGGTGCAAACATTGATAACTGATCTTGAACTCCCGACGCGTCTACGCGATGTCGGGGTCGCAGAGGATGACTTCCCGGCAATCGCGCGCGACGCGCTTGAGGATCTAGTCGTCGCAACAAATCCACGGCCCGTTGGCAGCGTTGAAGAAGTGATCGAAGTCCTTCACAACGCGTGGTAATGGATCGGCACAATGGCCGCCGCGAGACGACTCGCCGCACGGTTGCGGAAGCTATGCGGAAATAACTCCCTGAATTATTCCGCCGTTGGCTAGTTAACTGCCCGATCGCTATCGGTCCAAAATTTCTTGCGGATCGCTTTTTTATCGGTTTTTCCGACTGCTGTTTTCGGTATTTCATCCCAAAATTCAACTGATTTCGGCGTCTTCACACCGCCGATCTTCGGTTTGACTGCGCGGATTACCGCCTCTTCGCTTAACCGTTGGCCAGCGCTTAAGACGATAATTGCTTTTACCGACTCACCCCATTTCTCGTCGGGAATGCCGATGACCGCACATTCGAGCACTTCGGGCAACGCCAATATGGGCGCCTCAACTTCGGCAGCAAACACGTTAAAGCCGCCTGTGATGATCATATCTTTCTTGCGATCAACGATGTAGAGGTAATTGTCCGCATCCAGATAACCAACGTCGCCAGTATGATGCCAACCAAATTTTCGTGCCTCGGCAGTCGCCTCGGGCTTCTCGAAATAACCCGGGGTGACCAACGGTCCACGACAACATATTTCGCCACGCTCGCCGATCGGCAAGAGCTTCCCGTCGTCGTCTAATATGCCCACCAGCGTCGCGGAGGTCACTTTCCCAGCACTTTTTAAGCGTTCCGGGTGCTCGCCGTTTGCCGCAGCCGCGACGACTTCCGGTCCTAACCACGAAATTATCATCGGCGCCTCAGCCTGGCCGAAGCACTGGCAAATGACTGGCCCGAAAATTTCCACGCCCTCGCGAAATTTATCCGGCGACACCGGTGCGGCCGCAATTAATATTTGACGCAAACTTGAAGTGTCGTAGTCCGACGATTTTGCTTCGTCGAGCAACGCGTAATATGCGGTGGGCGGCAGGAATATGTTTGTTACGCGATCGGCTTGTATCGATTCCATCACAGCCTTTGCGTCAAACGCTTCATGGATGATATTCGTGCCTCCGGCGGCACCGTAAACCACTGCCATCACCCCTGCCGCGTGGGTAATCGGTGCGACAGCAAGATGCACAATCTCATCGACGTCATCGCCGACGTAATGTTGCAAACCTAATTCGAGCATCGCGCAAATTGAGCGATTGCTCATTTCTACACCTTTCGAAGGACCGGTCGTACCGCCGGTCGGCCAGCGAGAAAATACGACGTCGGGTGCGCCGAATGGATCAGACCAATCAGGAATTTCGGTTGCCGCACCTGCTGCGCAAAAAGAGGCTAGCGACGGGTATGGAGTTTTGTCGGAATCGAAGCAGACGATACCTTTCAAATCAGGCAAATTCGGTACAACTTCCTCGATCTGCGCCAACACTGAAGAATGGAAAAACAACCATTTCGTTTTCACATACGCCATATACTCGGCGTTAGTCGACGCCGCGTTTCGCACGTTTACTGGTACCCACCCGCCGCCAGCCCGATAGGCGGCAAAAATACACACAACAGCGCCAGGATCGTTTGGTGAATAAACCGCTACGGAATCACCGACTGAAAATCCCGCGGCGAATAAACCTTGGGCGATTGCTTCAGTAGACGCTTTGGCAGCGGCGTAAGTGAATTCGTTACCGTTACCAGAAACAAAAATTCGGTCGGGCGATTTCGCCGCCCCCCGGTCAAAATAGTCAATCGGTCGCATTGGTGCCGGATTCCTTAAGAAGAGATTAACGAGGCTGATTCGTAGAATGTTCGTATTTTGCCTGAATCGACCGAATCCTTACATCCTACCGAGCTAGCGAAATACACGCGATTACGTTTTAACTTGTTTCAACCGTTCGATATTGCGCGCATGGCGCTCTCGCGATATACCATAGAAGCATAGCAACACAATCGAAATGGCATAGAAAATCCACAAAGCCGGGACGTATGAGACCGCCAAGTTGTTTAGAATCTCGACAGCTACCTCACCGGGCTTAGCTTCGGTCGGAAACTCCGACCAGGCTAGAATTTGGCCGGCGACGATCACGCCCAGACCATTAACCGCTTTTTGAGCAAAACTATTGGCGGCGAAAAAAGACCCTTCCGAGCGGCGGCCTGTTCTAATCTCGCTGTCTTCCACTACGTCTGCAATCATGGCTGCGACGAGAATGCTTGAAATAATCATCAACGTGACGTCGATGGTGTAAAAGATCATAAGTGAATAGTACAAAGCACTCGTCCCGTTTTCGGGAAAGCAATCAAATAGCCGTAAAATTACCGGTAGTGGCGTGAGTAAAACCGTTAACGCTGATGTTGATATCGCGGCGCGTTTTTTACCCAGCCATTTCGATGCCAGCGGCGCGAGTAGCAAAGCGGCAACGGCGGAAAGGAAGTACGGGAGCTGCAATACGCCAATTTGCTGTGTCGTTAACTCCCAAAAATGGCGAGCGAAATAAATCCCAAGGCTAGTATTCACGCCTGCCGCCATTGCCGAGAATAGAGCAGCGGCGAACAGAACGAGAAACGGCCGGTTAGAGAATGTTTCCGCGATCTCATGCATCACGCGTCGGAAGTGAAATTTTCGCCGTGGCGGCGCTTGTTTTAGTCGCGGTATATGACGATGAGTGCCGAAAGCAGAAACGTAAATCGATATTCCGATGATGATTGACGCGGCAAGTCCATAATTTTTCCAACCGTCAACATATTCGAGGCCACCTTTCGCTTCCGGCAGAAACACCAAATACACTAATACGGCCATCACTAAGCCGCCCCACCAGCCAAAGAAAAAACGAAAACTTAGGAATCGGGTGCGTAAATCGTAATCATCCGTTAGTTCCGCAACCAACGAGGTCGATGGTATCTCGTAAAAGGTTAGCGACGTTCTGATAATAATCGCCAACGATACGAAATAGACGAATAGCTCGCGAGGCTCTAAATCGGGCGGCGCCCACAAAAAGTAGTACGCCACCGCGGCCGGTAATCCTGCGACATACATTAGCGGGTGACGCCGTCCCCAACGCGACCGAAGGTTGTCGGAAAAATAACCCACTAGGGGGTCCGAAACGGCATCAACGAGTAAGGCGATAAAAATACCAAACGATACCCAGTCTGCTGGCAGTCCAACGACTTGGCTATAAAAGAACAACAATAAGTAATTAAACCCATTGCTCTTTGCGCCGTACGCGACCGCACCAAAACCGTAATAAAATTGGGTCGATAAGGCGCTCCGGGTATCTACGGATGCGTTCATAAAATCATCATGAATTTCGCTTAGTGACGCTTGGGTCGATCGTCGTTCCTTGCGTTTCAACTAGATACGAAGGTTTTGTCACTTCGACTTTGCTTGTGACATGCTCGATTAATTGTCCCAACAACCAGTCCATACGATCGTCGAATTTCCCCGCGCGAATGGCCATCGACAGCTCGCCGGTCAATTCTTCGCGCGGAAGTCCATCGCCGCCGAGCATCGATTGCAATCGTTTATCGTCATCCGTTTTCTGCGGCGTCCATTGTTTCAGTTCGCGTTGGACAATTTCTAATAGATAACTTGAGCACAACGCGTAGTATCGATCTTGTCCATCTAAATTTTTCGTGATGTCGGTAAGAAATTCCTGAACGGTCAGGATAAGTTCGCCAATGTCGGGTTGATCGTGCGCCATTTCAGTTAACTCTCAATCGAGACGACCGGCAATGGTCATAAGCAGATCGTATTCCAACAGACTCGTGTTCCGTCCGCACGCAGCAAACGCGGGGGTTCGACGTGCGCCGTGCAAGTGCCCATGGACTTGCATGATGTTCAGCATCGCCCAGCGTAGTGAACCGAATATCTCCCACCAACGCACCGCTTGTACATCAACGGCGCGCCCGCCCGCACTCTCGTACGCATCGAACAATGCTTGCCGGGTCGCGAACCCTCCCGCATGCAATGTCGTATTCCCGAAACGCCAAGATCGCGTACATAGCCAACCTAAATCCGACATTGGATCACCAATGTGTGCGCACTCCCAGTCGAGCATGGCGTTAATACCTTCACTATCGATGATCATATTGCCGTTGCGAAAATCGCCATGCACTAAGCATGCTTGCCTCGCTGATGGCCGGTGTTGGTCTAGCCAGCGAAACGCATAGTCCAATGCGGGGTGCGGCTCGCCGTAATAATCGTAGCGCACCATTTGCGCTTGCAGCGGATCTATTGTGTCCAGCGAATCGTCCAGAAATTTTGCTTCACGAGGGTCGATCGAATGGATCTGAACGAGAATTTTTGCGGCTTGCTCGATGAAGGCGTCACGCGCGGTTTCGAACTGCGGGTCATGAAGTAATTTTTTGGGCAAGGTTTCGCCCTCAACGTGCGCCATAATATGGCCGCGCCCTAATTGATCTTCCTCAATAAATTCAAAGATCGGTTCAGGCACGGGCACACCATACTTGTAAGCTAACTGCAGCAACTTATATTGCTTTTCTGGGGGTAAGAAGGGCGATTGATCAAGAGTGTATGTTTCTTGTCGAGAAACGAGCCGGCGTGATGTCGAACCTTCGATCGCGTCGAATATAATCGTGCGACTCGATCCACCTAGTGTGGCGACCGAGACGTTTTTAAGCGCAATTCCATCGCCGAGGCGGCGACGCACAGCAACCTCCAAACGACGCCCAATTTCCGCTAGATCGTCAGACTGTTTGAGAGACGACATTATAAGTGAGCCGCGTTTTTAAAGAGCGCAGATAGGAACGGGTGTATTCGCACGATTAAAATCTAAACACCCCATAACTTGGATCTTCGATCGGAGCGTTCAGCGACGCCGAGATGGCCATGCCAAGGGCATTTCTGGTATCTGTTGGGTCGAGGATCCCATCATCCCAAATTTCCGACGTTGAATAATAGGCACTCGCCTTACTTTCGTATTCACGCGCGATCGGCTCGTGAATTGCGGCAACTTGTTCGGCACTGGGTGTTTCACCACTGCGTTGCATTTGCCGCACTTTAACCTCAGTTAGGGTTTTCGCCGCTTGCTCGCCGCCCATCACCGAAATCTGGCTTTGCGGCCAAATGAATAAAAATCTCGGATCGAAAGCGCGTCCGCACATCCCGTAATTACCAGCACCGAACGAGCCGTTTACAATGACGGTGAATTTCGGCACTTCACTACAAGCTTGAGCCATGATCATCTTAGCGCCGTCTTTAGTGATCCCTTGGCGTTCATACTCTTCGCCGACCATGAACCCGGTGATATTTTGCAAATAGACGAGTGGCACGCGGTTTTGGTTACACAGCTCAACGAAGTGTGCGCCTTTAAGCGAGCTATCATTAAATAAAACTCCGTTGTTAGCGAGGATCCCAACCTTAAACCCCCAAATGTAAGCGTAGCCACAAACTAAGGTCGTGCCGTAATCTGGCTGATACTCATGGAAGCGACTGCCGTCGACAATTCTCGCAATCACTTCTCGCATATCGAACTGCACTTTAACGTCGTTCGGGATAATCCCGTATAACTCCTCAGGATCATAATACGGCTCTTCCACTGCCTGCGTTTCGATTTTAGTTTTTTCAATCGGCGTCCACATTTCGACGATCTCGCGCGCCATCGCAATGGCTTCCAATTCGCCATCAGCCGCATAGTCTGCGACTCCACTAACAACTGTGTGCACGCTAGCGCCGCCGAGTGCTTCTGCGGACACTTCTTCTCCTGTGGCCGCCTTGACGAGCGGCGGGCCACCCAGAAATATTGCGCCGTTGCCTCGAACCATAACTGAGTATTCGCTTAATGCCGGAATGTAAGCGCCGCCAGCCGTGCAGTGACCAAATACGATTGCGACTTGCGGGATGCCCATTTTCGACAACGTGCATTGATTGCGAAATATACGGCCCGCATAGTAACGGTCGGCGAACAAGGTTGACTGCAAATGCAAAAAGCCACCGGCGCTGTCACATAAGTGCACGACCGGCAAATGATTCTCGATGGCAATATCCAGCACGCGAACGATTTTCTTTACCGACAACGGATACCACGCTCCACCTTTAACGGAACTATCGTCGGCGTGGATAAGTACTTCGCGTCCGGAAATCATGCCCAGGCCGGTAATAATCGAAGCTTGCGGTGCTTCGCCGTCATATTCCAGGTTGGCCGCGAGCGTCGAGAGTTCCAAAAATGGCGTAGCAGGGTCGAGTAGATGTTCTATACGGTCGTGAACACGCAGCTTATTCTGTTTGGCCAAGCGTTGAATATCGCGCTCCGGGCGTTCGTGCCTTGCCGCGCGGCTTTTTTCTTTTAGTTCGGCGAGCAATTTCAAATTGTGCGCACGATGAGCTTTATATTGCTCGGAATTGACGTCCAATCGTGAGTGCAATCGTCGCATTTCTCAGTTCGTCTCCAGCTCAGTCTTAGAATCCACACGCTCAAAACGCATCAGCTCCGCGCCTTTGTTAAAGCTCTCGTTTTCCCCGAAGAACACTTCGGCGATGGAACCATCACGATCGGCGACGATCGTCGTTTGCAACTTCATACTTTCAATAACAATAAGTGTTTGCCCAATCGTTACCTGTTGCCCGGCGGCAACATGCGCCGTAACGACGGTTCCCGGCATCGGTGCTATAACAGCGTCGCTTGATCCGCGGCCCTGGCTGGCGGCATCAATAGCGTTAATCGCGCGAATTTCCCAAGTTTCGCCATCGGCGTGAATGAATATCGTGTCACTATCTCGGACAACAAATACCTTATGATCGCGGTCGTCGATGACAAACGTTTGAGCCGCATCATCGGTTTGGAAATCATTGATGATGACCCCTTTGTCATTGATCTTTATAGCTAATGACGGGGATCGTTGTAACGTCTCGACCTCATGTTCACGTTCCAACAATTCATACTTTAGACGCATTACACATTTCTCCACGCGCCGATCGTCGCATGAGGTTCTGGTGTGTCGAACGTCAATCGTTGAAATTCGGGATCGTTACAAGCAGCAATCGCAACGAGCGTAGCGACTAACTGGTCGTCCGGCTGCGCGCGCTGCAGATCAGGCTTATGTTGTTCGATAAAATGGGTATGTACATCGCCAGATTTAAACGCCGCGTGGGCCAACACGCGGCCCAGAAAAGCACAATTAGTCGTGACTCCGAGGATAACCTGTTCGCTGATTGCCTGTCGGGCATTCGCAATGGCGACATCACGATCGGAGCCAAAGACGATGAGTTTCGCCAGCATTGGATCGAACGCGCTGGTTACCGTCATACCTTCGATCAAACTACTATCGAGCCGGATCCCTTCGCCGCTTGCATCGCGCAGAAGATTTATCTTACCCGTCGCAGGCACGAAGTCGGCATCGGTGTCTTCCGCGCAAATACGCAGCTCAATCGCGTGCCCGCTGAAAGTAATGTCGTCCTGCTTAAATGGTAGGACGTTACCGACGGTAATTTCGAGTTGCATTTCCACTAGATCAATGCCGGTCACCATTTCGGTGACTGGGTGCTCAACCTGCAAGCGTGTATTCATTTCCAGAAAGTAAAACTGATCATCTTCGCCTAAAATAAATTCGACGGTGCCGGCGTTTGTATAACTTGCTTCACGTGCAATAGTTACTGCGGTATTACAGATTTTTTCCCGCAGCGCAGGCTTGAGTCCCGGTGCCGGGGATTCCTCTATGACTTTTTGAAAGCGTCGCTGCACCGAGCAGTCTCGCTCGCCTAAGTGAACGCAGTTGCCATGCTCGTCGGCCAAAATCTGCACTTCAATGTGACGTGGGTGGGTGAGATATTTCTCGCAGTAGACCCGCGCGTCACCGAAATATCGATGCGCTTCACTGCGCGCCAGGTCGAACGCGGATTCGAACTGCGCCTCCGCGTGAACGATATGCATGCCTTTCCCGCCACCACCCGCGGCCGCTTTGATGAGTATGGGAAACCCGATTCGCTTTGCTTGTTCGAGTAATTCCTCCACGTCATCATCACACGCTGTAGATGGTG
>CAWLAW010000010.1:0-17523 GCA_963854885.1 Gammaproteobacteria bacterium
CCGACAGCCTGGGTCAATCGCGGCCAGTCATCATCGCCAAGTTTCCCGGTGCGCACTTTATGTTGGTCGATGCGACCAAGCGACGACAACATACGCATCGCGAGTTGTTCGCTAGGCATTTCCATACTAAATATGGCAACAGGTAGGGATTCATTTACCGCGGCGTTCTGGGCAATGTTAACGGCAAACGCGGTCTTACCCATCGATGGACGACCCGCCACGATAATGAGATCGGACGGCTGCATGCCTGACGTCATCATATCTATTTCATAGAATCCGGTTGCCACACCGGTGATCGGGTTGTCACGCTGAAAGAGCTGATCGATTCGATCCAACGCATCGACAAGCAAGTCCTTCATGCGTCGAAATCCACCTTTCGTGCGCGTTTCTCGCTCCGCTATGTCGAAAACAAACCGCTCAGCTTGATCAAGCAATTCGTCGGCGCTGCGCCCTTCCGTTCGGTAACCGCTATCGGCAATGTCCGTGCCGGCACGGACCAGGGACCGCAACACCGATCTTTCCCGGACAATATCTGCGTACGCCGCGATGTTCGCGGCGGACGGGGTGTTTTCGGTTAGTTCAGCGAGGTACTGCAAGCCGCCAACCGAATCAAGCAATTCCTGATTCTGTAACCACTCAGCGAGAGTAACCACGTCATACGGTTTGCCCGCATCTGCAAGGGCTTCGATTGCTCGGTAAATTTCGTTGTGATCGCGTCGATAAAAATCACCTTCAGTGAGGCGTTCAGCAACTTGCAACCATGCCTCATTGTCGAGCATTAGGCCGCCAAGAACCGATTGTTCGGCCTCAATGGAATGCGGCGGGACGCGCAATGCATCGGTCGCGGCGTCACGGCGAGTGCCAACGACGGTGGCGTTATCTGCGGCCATAATGCACGCGACTTACATCAATGCGACCGACGCACAAGTTACTGGCCTGAATCGGCCGTCGGTTCTTCTTCCGCTACGATACTGACGGTAATCGTCGTTTCGGCATCGGCATGCAAGTGAATTACAACTTGATGATCGCCAACATCGCGAAGTGGTCCGTCGGGCAGACGTACTTCGCGCTTCTCCAATTTGTTGCCCGTCGCAATGACGGCTTCGGCAATTTCAGCCGTTCCAATTGAACCGTACAATTTCCCTTCTGTACCGGCCTTCGCAGTGACGGTAACTGCAAAATCATTGAACGATTCGAGTCGTCCGTTCGCTGCAGCCAGTGCGGTGGATTGCGCTTTTTCTAATTCCGCACGTTGACCCTCAAACTTCTCGACATTTTCAGCGGTCGCGGGCACCGCGCGCTTTTGGGGAATTAAATAATTTCGGCCATATCCCGCCCGAACACGTACCTTGTCACCGAGTCCGCCGAGCCGATGAATTTTCTCTAACAATATGACTTCCATAACAATGTTCCTTTACTTCGCTTCAAATGTTCGCAGGCATCCGATTCCTAACTAGTAGGTCGTTGCCTTGTTCGCAGACGACGTACGTCGAGTAAAATATCTGCGATGCCGATAAATGCTAGGAGTATTCCAACGCGATGCGGCATTAATACCAATAAAACGTAAAATCCGACCAGCCAAAGTTTAGCCATCCCGACTTTTTTGACCCGGTGATGGATCAATGCAAGTCCCTGGAAAGCAAACAATACCACCAGCACAATGAGCAAGTCACTGGCTACGCCATGGGCCTCCCCACTCGACAGCTGGATGAGTGCCATTATGGCAACGACTGCTGCGCCGATGGTCGCGGACTTCGGGATTATTAGGACGCGAAACTCGCCGCCGAAGCCGCCGGGATTGTAGAGTTCGGACTGCCACCACCGGCTAACTAATAGCGCCGAAATCCAGAACAAGCTCACGACAACAATGGTTGATTCGTGCATAACCCCCGCAATCTGTCCGATCTCCTCCTCTGAGAAGAACGCACCACCTTGTTCACGAACGGTGTCGCCGAGGGTGCGCAGTCGAGTCGACCAGTGCACCCCAACATCAGGTACCGCAAAGCGCACCGCCGCCGTATAGAACCCCGCAAAGATTGCACAGATGCTTAGCGCAAACCCCTGGCTCTCGCTCGCGCGCAGAACCTGTGCGGCGATTATTAACGGTATCCAGGTCGCGAACAGCAATAATATTGCGCCGGCCGTGTGCAGCAGAGCGTAGTACGCAACGCCAGCAACTAGGGTTGCGGCGCCGACTACCCGAATTCCCAGCCCGGTGCCGTGGCGCAAGGTCGCTAAACCGACAATCGCAGCGCTAACGACCATAAAGGGTGCAAAGAACAGCGCAAAAAGCGCATACGCCGCTGCACTAACGGATGCCGCCATCGGGCTACGCATCGCAAATTTTGCGACGGCGCGCATGTTGAAACTCTGCCTTTAAGCGCTAATGCGCGTCGCAGTATGGGATTAAGGCTAAATAGCGAGAGCGTTTAATTGCCGTCGAAAGTTGCCGCTGGTAACGCGCCTTTGTTCCAGAAATGCGGCTCGGTACAATTTTGCCGCTTTCAGTAACATAGGCCTTTAGCGTATTGAGATCTTTGTAATCGATCTCAACCACACCTTCAGCGGTAAATTTGCAAAATCGGCGTCGTCGAAAAAATCTAGCCATCGTAATTCTCCGTGTACTTTCGCGTTTATAGCAACAAGTTAAGCGTCATCTGAAGACGCAGTTTCGGCTTTCTCGACGTCGGTAGTCACCTCGGATTCGGTTTCCTCGACAGTGGTAGTCACCTCGCTTGCAGATTCGCTATCGTCTTGGGCGGTGCTCGACGCATCTTCCGTCGCCTCTGCAGCCGGCGCGTCTACTGTCGTCTCTGCAACCGGCGCATCTTCCGTCGCCTCTGCAGCCGGCGCGTCTTCCGGGGTCCCTGCATCCGGCGCGGCATCGGCGTCGGATTCAGTGCTGCTCGCCCGACTTTCCGCGTGTTGCTCACGTCGTTCACTATTTTCAACTTCACGCGCGTCTTGCTCTTCTTTGGCTTTAGCCATCGGTGACGCTTCTACGTCGGCCTGCTCGCGCTTCATCACTAAGTTTCGGATCACCGCATCATTAAAACGGAATGCACTGGTGAGCTCGTCGAGCGTCGGCGTGTCGCATTCGACGTTCATTAAGACGTAATGGGCTTTGTGAATTTTATTGATGGGATAAGCGAGTTGTCGCCGTCCCCAGTCTTCCAAGCGATGGATGGCGCCGCCGCTCGATTCAATCATCGAACGGTAGCGATCGATCATAGCGTTCACTTGCTCGCTTTGATCGGGATGCACTAAAAATACGATTTCGTAATGTCGCAAATCTTATCCCCTTATGGATTAGGGCTTCCCGCCGGCGGCAGGTGAAGCAAGGAGTAACAAATTGTAGTTTCCGCCCCACCGGGCAATCCGGTTAGGCTATTCAGGGCGCGTATTCTAGGCAACTGCCCCTCGTAATGCAAAGAATGCGACGTTGATAGGCCGCTGACTCGGCTTAACTAGCAACTAGACGCTGTCGCTGCGCTTCAAAAAGTGAAATAGCGGTAGCCGTAGAGACATTCAAACTCGCTACCGACCCAGCCATCGGGATGCGCGCAAAATGGTCGCACTTCTTGCGCGTCAGCACGCGCAGGCCTTTGGCCTCGCTACCTAAAACTAGGCCAGTCGGGATCTCCATGTTGCAGTCGTATATGGTCTGCTGAGTGTTGTGATCCGCACCGATCAACCAAATCCCCACCGCACGCAGCTGGTCTAAAGTGCGAGCCAAATTAGTCACGGAAATTATTGGGACGGTGTCCAACGCGCCACTGGCTGATTTTGCGACCGTGCCTGAAATTGGGGCACAATTGTCACGTGTTACGATCACGGCGTCGGCGCCTGCACCATCGGCCACCCTAAGACACGCACCGAAATTATGCGGATCCTGGATATGGTCAAGAATGAGTAACAAAGCCGGAGTTGCTTGCTCCGCAAGTTGGGCGATGTACGATTCTAACGGCAATGGTTTCGGCAGCCGTCGTCGCAGAATAACACCTTGATTGACAGCGCCGTCGCTCAGGCGTGTCAGCGTTTTTGTCGGTACTATTTGCGGCGCAACTCCGATCGATTCACTCATTTTCTGGATATCGTTCAGGTCACCGGATAGCTCGCCTTCCTTTAGCCAAAGTTCAAGCGCATCGTTTGGTACGTGCTGCAACGCCGCGTTGACGCTATGGATACCCCAGGTTAGAAAATTACGTAGTGGCACAACTATTTCCTGCGCTTGCGCTTGCTCTTACTAGTAGGAGTCGGCTCGTCTATCGAAAAATCGATCTTTCGATCATCCAGGCTAACGCGAGCCACAATGACGTTTAGCGATTGCCCTATTCGAAATTGACGCCCGGAACTACGGCCGGTGAGAGAATGATTAATCGGATCAAACTCATAATAATCGGCAGGCAAATTCGTCATATGGACAAGACCTTCGACAAAAATATTGTCGAGTTGAATGAATATCCCAAAAGAAGTGACCCCACTTATCACGCCTGAATAGGATTCGCCTGTTTTGTCCTCCATGTATTCACACTTTAGCCACGCGACGACGTCCCGAGTCGCTTCTTCGGCGCGACGTTCGGCCATTGAACAATGCTGCGCGTCGACTGGCATTTGCTCCACACACGCCGGTGCTTGCTTGCGGCGCGCTATTCGCGTCTTAATTGCACGGTGCACGAGTAAGTCGGGATAGCGCCGAATCGGCGATGTGAAGTGCGCGTAAGATTCCAAAGCCAGCCCAAAATGTCCCGAATTCTCAACGTTATATTCCGCCAGTTTCTGCCCACGCAATAGTATCGTCTCAATCAGCTGCTTATCTTGACGTCCCGCCGCTGCATTTAAGGTCGCGGCAAAATCTAGCGCGCTCGGCGAATCTCCACCACCCAGTTGCAACCCGAGGCCGTGCAGAAATTCCCGGAGCGAACCAATTCGTTCCGTGTCAGGTCTATCGTGATTTCGAAATAACCCGGCTAGTCGGCATTTTGTTAATTCACTGGCAGCAGCAACGTTGGCGGCGATCATTGATTCTTCGATCATTCGATGCGCGTCGTTTCGGACGCGTGCCTCGATGCGCTCAATTTTACGCTGCTCGTTGAAAATGAAAAACGGCTCCTGTGATTCGAACTCAAGAGCCCCACGCGCTTGGCGGCGATTCTTCAACCGCTCGTACAGTTCGTATAATGTTTTGACGTGAAACTCGACGCTGCCACGTTTTGGTGACGATGGATTATCCAACCATTGCGCGACCTCATCATAAGTTAGTCGCGCATGCGATTTGATCATTCCATTGTAGAAGCGATAGTTCGTCATTTCGCCGTCATTATCGAAGCGCATCTCGCACACAACAGCGAGACGATCAACGTTCGGATTGAGCGAACATATCCCGTTTGAGAGCGCTTCCGGCAGCATCGGAATGACGCTATTCGGAAAATAAACTGAGGTCCCGCGATTCCTCGCCTCGCTGTCCAGTGCAGTGCCGTCGCGCACGTAATGCGCAACGTCGGCGATCGCAACATACAAAACGAATTCCACTCCTAGCTTCTTGCAAAAAACGGCATCGTCGAAATCTCTTGAATCTGAACCGTCGATGGTCACGAACGCAGACTTGCGCAGATCCCGTCGACCTTCCGGAACTTCAGGTCCGACGGATTGCGCAACATCTTCCGTTTCGTCCACAACTTCTACCGGCCAATCGACAGGCAGTTCGTAAGCTCGCGTGGCAACTTCGATTTCCATTCCGGGTGCCATATGGTCACCCAGTATTTCAACAATTTCGCCAATTGGTTGCCGATGCTTGTCGGGTTGTTGCGTGATGCGGGCGACGACAAACTGGCCGTGTTTAACTTTCTTCCCCGATTTAGGGATCAAGACATCTTGATTAATGCGCCGATTATCTGGTGATACGTAACCCACCCCGCGTTCACGATAGTAACGCCCAACAATACTAGTATTTTTGCTTTCAAGAATTTCAACAACCGTACCAAACGGACGATCGCGTTTATCTAATCCGCCTATTCTCACTAAAACCCGGTCGCCGTGGAGAACTGTTCTTGCCTCACGGTTGGAGAGAAATATATCGGCGTCGCCGATATCTGGCCGCACAAAGGCAAATCCGTCGGGGTGTCCGATGACGTTTCCCGGGATCAACTCCATTCTTTTCGCGATACCAAAACGATTTCCGCGTGTGTGAGCGATTTGGCCGTCTCGCGTCATCGCTTTGAGGCGGCGGCGCAACGCGACGACAGCCGGTTTTTCCGTGACCTCTAGCGCCGACGCGATATCACGTATGGTTACAGGGGAATCGGCGGTTTCGAGGAATTGAGTGACAGCGTCTCGAGTGGGAATTTCGATCGCCTGCCCGTCGGTGTCTTTGGTTGTAGCTATTGGCTTACTTTTATTTTGCTTCATTGACTCGCAGTGGCGGGTTCGGTAGATTGCGCGGCTCGTTGCCGAGGTGGCGGAATTGGTAGACGCGCTGGCTTCAGGTGCCAGTGGGGGTAACCCCGTGGAGGTTCAAGTCCTCTTCTCGGCACCATTCCGCGGTGCTTGATAGATCCCAGCGGCTCCGCCTATTGGCTGACTAGTCAATTTGGCGGCTCATCTCGGGTAGCATTCCAACACTGGCGTGATGGTTATTCCAGCTTAATTGAAACCTCGTCCATAAGCTACTGACGATACACGGCTTCTATGTGCTAGTACCGTTTGTTAGTCGGTCCGACTATTTTCCACTACCCAAGCGTAAGAGCCCAGATTCAAATGCTTTTATTTGATTTTTGCGTTTCAGTGATTGCCTCGATTTTATTGATCGATTCGCGAGCGTCCCGCCTGTGGGTTAACCCAGCACAATGGTTCGTTGCCCAGTCGTATACGCTCGATGTTTGCCGCAACGGCTTCGCCGATGCCGCGCAAACTGCTTTCTGTTGAACCGCCAACATGCGGAGTGGCGATAACGTTTTCACTCAATATCGGATCGTTGGGATCAAATGGTTCGTTCCAAAATACATCGATTCCCGCGCCGGCAATTAAACCGTTTCTCAGTCCTACTAACAACGCGTCGTAATCTATTACTGGGCCACGCGCAATGTTGACAATGTAGACTCCTGGTCTCATGCGGGAAACGAGCGCCTCGTCTACTAGGCCAATATTTTCGGGGCTCGCTGGCGCCGCGACAACAACGTAATCTGCCTCGCCGACCACCTCGTGCATTTTTGATGCGTCGACATGCAAATCGACATGCACGTTGGGATCGCGCTCTCTGGTGCCCGCTGGTCCATGACGGGAAACCGCAATTATCCGCACGCCGAAGCCCGCCAAGCGCCGCGCGATTTCTTCACCTATGCCGCCAAAGCCTAAAATTACGATGGTGCTGCTCCACAAACAATTCCCCAAGGGGGAACCAACCCGCCGTTCTTGAAAACTTCGAAATGCACGGGGGATGTCGCGTGACAGCATGAGCATATGTCCTATCGCGAGTTCGGCGACGGATTCCGCATTTCCGGTGCCGACACTTGGTACATTTGCGACGAGCACTCCCGCCGCTGTCGCCGCCGGTATATCGACACTGTCTAATCCAACACCGTATTGCTGGACTAACTTTAAACGGGGTGAGGCGAACACCGGCGCAGGTATAGGCGCGACAGTAGGAAGGAAAACATCAGTGTTTGCGGATTCGGAAATAATATCTCCAGCGTCACACTCGAAAATTTCATCGCTTGGCAATTGTTGTTTCAATATCTCGAGAATTCGGGTAAATCCTCTAATGCAGAGTCCTATGCGCATAATTTTTACTTCTGGTTTGAAAGGCTAAGCCTTAAGGTTGTTTCTTGTCGATTTCGTGAGCTTGTGTATTCGCTCCATGATTGTACCTGCCGAACGTCCTAATTTGGATCTCCGTGTTGATGTACGTAGTTAAGCCAAACTTTGCGGGTGCTTGCGATTCGGCGCCCGTTCTCGTTGAAAGTAGGATGAAAGCAAATGGACGTTCTGGGTCCGCGGTGAATGCTCCCAGACAGGTGTTTTCTCCGTAGAGGACGCTCCAGGTGCTGCGTTTGTGCGGGAGTGCATCTGGCCAGGCGCTTAAGTTGAGGCGTAAACTATTCGGCTTAGACGACAATTGGAAAATAAAATGGATGAGTCGACGTTTCGTGAACAGGTCAAATCGCAGGGGTATTCGGAGCCACAGCTCATTGATCGGCCGGCCAATTTTTGCAATGAAGAACACACCCATGATTTTTCAGCTAGTGGCTTGGTTATAGCTGGTGAACTTAGTGTGGTGTCGAATTCAACGACGACAATCTGCCGCAGCGGCGATACGTTTAGTTTAGCCTCTGGGATCCCTCATCACGAACAATACGGTCCCGAAGGCGCCCAATTTTTGGTTGCACGGCGTTAAGCATGAAGATGCCGTGGCTGATAGCTGCAATAACCAATGGCGTAACGATAACTTCGTCGTACGCCGGAAATAGTTAGCCCCGCTCAATCCCGATTTAGCCAGCAAACGAGGCTTGTAGCAGTCTGTGCTGCGTGAGTTCGCTGGCGACTAAGCGGATATTCGGTTCAAGAGATGAGCGCATTATTCTCTATGCCGAGAGCGGCGCTACTCGAAAATCCCATGTAGATACCAATCTTTGTCGCCAGAGAGTTCGCGATAAATCCATAATCTTGCACCGCGTGGATTCGCAGCAACAAAGTAATCCCGCCCGACTGGCTTACCATCCCACCAGCCCGTTTCAATACGTTCTCGTTCTTCCACCAGCTGCAACCGACCGTTGATATTTAAATGTCCTTGCTCTTTACGCAAACGTATCGGGCGACGCATCAGCCACAGCGGTCTTTCTGGGGCCAACGACGATAATCGCGTAGAGGATTGTGTAGACTCTCTAAGGTGTGATGGGACATCCGTCCACCGCCAAGCGCATTCTGGCCGATGATCAGAAACTCTTTGCAACCCTCTCACTGCTTGTTCACCTAAACGAGCGCGTAACCGATCTAAAAAACTTGGCCAGTCTTCCCCACCTCCCGTCGGCTGGCGTTTAAATAAATCCGCTTCGGTGACAACCTGTTCGGGATTGATATCGTCTACATACAGAGATATTCCTTTAACTTTGTCGGTGAGCTGAATGCGGCTTAGTCGCTCGCGAAGTAGGAGAGCAAAATGCGCGTGTTCCCGGGTAGGCTGAGTCAGCTCTAATTGAAAATTCAACGCTTGTCCGTCGACATAATTCAAGGTCCACCTCAAGTATCTCGTTACCGCTGCACAACTACGCAGGTAGCCGGTTAATTCATGCAATAGGCGTCCGCCAGCGACACCTAAAGATTGCGCATTGTTTGTTTCCCAAGGTAATTCCAGACTACTTTGGAATAATTTAGGTAATTTGAATCGTGGCCTCGGATCGGAGGTCCGACCAAGCAGCCGTGAAAATTTTTCCACTACTGTCGGCGCGGTTCGTCGCCCAAGCCCATCGCGTGGCAGACGTAAACAGTCATTAATGGATTGCGCACCAATACCATTCAAAACAGCTAATTGTTTAGGTTCTAGACGTAAAGCTTCTAGTGGTAATGGCCCAAGCACATTAGGTAGCTCTTGTTCATGGAGGACTGTACATTGCCGCTCAGCACGGGCAAGTAACGTTGCCGCGGCTGGTGTTGGGGCAATGGCAATAAGCGCCTTATGGCCTAAGTCACGCAGCCCGCGACGCACTTCGTTAAGCAACTCTTGTGCGCCACCGAAAAGTTTCAAACTGCTTTTTATTTCGAGTAACAAGCCGTCGGGCGGCACCGCGCTGATAATTGGGGTGAATTGATAAGCCCACGCACAAAGGCGTCCGAGTGTCTGGCTTTCAGCTCGCTCATTACGCGACAATACCGCTAAGTCCCCTAAGATTTGTGCTGCACTAAGCGACATTCCAAGACGTACACCAAGACTTGTTGCATGGCTATTAGCTTGTACGATCTTTAATCTTGATCCCTGCCCTTCTACTAACACACAAGCTTTTCGATCTGAGCTACCGCATGTCAACATCTCCAGAGAAAATTGCGGCAAATGAATATGCAACCACAATTGCTTAGCTTCCTTACGGCTAGACGTTTGTAATCCTTGTACTAATGATTTGGACGTGCCCAGTGTATAGAGCGGTTGTCGACCATCAATTGTTCTTATTTGGGTATCTAACATTATTTTTTACCTTAAAACACGAAGTCGCTCATAACTCAAGTTGGCAGCTGCGAGTGCGAGCACCACCTTGAGATTTGAGAATACGTACGCTGGTTTTGGTGTTTAAATTTGCTGTGAGTGATAAGCGCAATGCCGCCGGAGAAGGTTGAATAGCTAAAGCTTCGGGTCGGAACATGACACCGCAGGTTTGTCCTTGTTCGCAGGCTAACTGCAAGCGACGCAGTCGGTCGTATTGGGTCGTGCTAACCCAAGCCATTGCGATAGCACAATCGGGAAAGCGTAAAGCTTGTTCAAAGACCCAAAGCACGTAGTCAAGATCAGCTTGTTCATCGACATCCGGTTCGACAATCAGCATTCTCTCTAAGGCAATCCCGGCCGCTTGCAAAGCTGGAGCATAAGGAATGTACGGAGGACAAACCCAAACTGCCCACTGTGTCTGAGTCAATTGCGCCATTGCCGGCAGAACAAGACGCAAAGCACCGATCCCTTCTTCAGCGGTAAGGATCTCGGTTAATGCAGATTGCGGCCAGCCATGACTTGGTAAAAGACTATCGAGTACTGGGAAGCTTGTCGGAATCCCGGGGAAAGAAGCATTATCACCAGCCCGCCAAATCTTCTCATGCTGTAAAAGTTGTTCTACGGATTCATTAGGTTTGTTCAAATTTTGGGGCATTTTTTTTATGCTTTTACGTGTCCGAGTGGTTTGCTAACAAGCACCTCTCGTGAAAATTAAGAACAACCTCACTTGGCTATTCATTTAGTTTGGGTTCTCAGCACACCAACGCTTAAACCTTCAATCACCAATGATTGTTCTGTTAAGTCAATTTCGAGTGGCTCAAATTCCGGATTCTCAGGTAATAGCCAGACGCGATTAGCTTGCCGTTTGAGCCGTTTTACGGTTACTTCATCATCCAGCCTCGCGACAACAATTTGTCCATTGCGAGCTTCTGGTGTGGCATGCACGGCAAGTAAATCGCCGTCTAAAATTCCAACATCGCGCATACTCAAACCTTTCACTTTTAAGAGATAGTCAGCACGCGGCCTGAATAGATCGGGATCAACTTGATGTCGGGCTTCGATGTGTTCTGTCGCAAGGATCGGGGTACCGGCTGCAACTTGACCAACGACCGGTAGCGTCAAAATTTCGCTATGAGGCTCTGTGAGTCGGATCCCACGTGAAGCACCTGGTAACAATTCGATAGCACCTTTGCGTGCTAGTGCGCGGAGATGATCCTCGGCCGCGTTGGCCGAGCGAAAACCCAAGGTTTGTGCAATTTCAGCGCGCGTCGGCGGCCAACCACTATCACTAATATGAGCCCGAATGAGTTCAAGAACTTGAGTTTGGCGTGCGGTAAGCTTGGTGGTCATATAAAAATACTGTATTGATATACAGCTGTTATTATATACAGCAATCTAAGTTTAGCAAGATACTTTGTTAGTTCTTACTCTACTTGAACCAAACGTCTGCGAGTCCCTCCGAAATTCAAGCTTCCAGTGCCTCAATTGCGCTATCAGTTATACTCTCGCCTCGCCGAAACCGAGCACCAACGGCGGATTCAATTCAATAACACAGCCAGCGTTTAAAATGACCTCAAAATCCGAACTCATACCTTGTACATTAATTCGCGGCGACGGAATCGGTCCTGAAATCGTGGACTCCGTTCTTACCATCCTCGACGCCATGAATGCGCCTTTCGATTGGCAGGAACAAAGCGGCGGACTGAATGCCATTGAAAGCTGCGGTGATCCGCTTCCTGACGCTACGTTAGACAGCATGCGCAAAACTAAACTTGCATTAAAAGGCCCGCTTACGACTCCCATCGGGGAAGGCTTTCGATCGGTTAATGTGCGCATCCGCGAAGAACTTGGCCTATACGCGAATGTACGACCCGGACGGTCTTTAATTCCTGACGGAAAATTTAACGACGTCGACGTTGTGTTGATCCGTGAAAATACCGGCGGATTTTATGTCGGCGTAGAGCACTTCATCCCGATCGGCAACGATCCGCATGCCGTTGCACAAGCGACGGGATTTCTGACCCGCGAAATTTGTTTAAAAATCGCAACATTCGCATTCGAATACGCTCTCAACACAAATCGTCGCAAAATCACGGTGGTACACAAAGCCAACATATTGAAAAAGCTCACCGGTCTATTTCTCGAAACCGTAACGAATGTTAGCAAGCAATATGCGGGGCGCGTCGAACTAGAAGACCGTATCGTCGATAACTGTGCCATGCAGCTAGTACTCAACCCCGCGCAATTCGACATTATCCTAACCACCAATATGTTTGGCGATATCCTATCGGACGAAATAGCGGGTTTAATTGGTGGCTTAGGGCTCGCGCCTGGGGCAAATATTGGTGCCGACGCCGCCATGTTCGAAGCAGTTCACGGTTCTGCTCCGGATATTGCTGGAAAGAACATCGCAAACCCAACGGCGCTAATGCTGGCCGCAGCAATGATGCTCGATCATTGCAATAAAACAGAGATGGGAGACCGGCTGAGAAACGCGATCACAACTACCGTGAACAACCCCGCAACACGCACGCGTGATCTCGGCGGCACGTTGTCAACCAGCGAATTTACGCAAGCACTGCTACGGAACCTTTGAAATCCTGTCCTGCGTGCGACTCAAGCGTTGATGGCCCGACACGCTACGCAACGAGCGGTAGCCCAGACATTAAACTTTAATGCGAGGCTCGTGCCAGCGCTTTACTCGTGGTTTGCAGACGCTCAATTAAGACTTCTTGAAACACTCGATTTAAGCGCAGCTGGCACGGCAGCGATGCCCACTCCTTAAAATCGCGATCGATGACCAAAGCGATTGTCTCGCGATTCGCTGCGACGGCCCCTGTCCGCCCCGATGAGGATAAGTATTCCATTTCGCCGAAACACTCGCCTGTATCAATTTCGCTGATCACAACCCCATTTATCCGAACGGAAACCGAGCCGTCTGCGATAACGAAAAATGCATGGTCCTTGTCGCCTTCTGCAAAAATTGCATCACCGGGGCCAAACCTTGTCCATTTGGCTATTTTCAAAATTTCCTTGAGTTCCGGTGCCGAGAAACTCTGGAAAAATTTTAGACCCGACATGCGTTCTAGTTTTTGTTCGTCTGTGAGTACCAACGCTTCATGTTCGAGAACCTTGAGCACTGCTTCAAGATCGACGCACAACTCGCTGCCCGTCTTGTAACGTTTCACGAGTTGTTTTTCGAGCATTTTGCTAACAACCTGCGACAGTTGTTGCGGGATTTCTTCACGAACCTCGGTTAGCGATTGAGGATCTTCCTGACAAACTTTTTGGATCAGTCCGGTTAATCCTTTTGCCGCAAACGGAGGGACCCCAGCTAACATCTCGTAGAAAATCGAACCGAGTGAGAAAATATCTGACTGAGAAGTAATATCTGAGTCTTGGGCTTGTTCAGGCGACATATATAACGGTGAACCAAACCAGCCGATGATCTGCGTTTGGTCTACACCCAGCCGTTTTGCAATACCGAAATCGCCCAGTTTAGCCACGCCGTCCTCGGTCAACATAATGTTCGCGGGCTTAATGTCTAGATGCAAAACGCCTTGGGAATGTGCGTAATTCAGTGCCGATGCGGATTGTCGAATCAGCTCGACGACAGTGGGGATTGGTAGTAGTTTTTCCGGTTTGCAATAACTACGCAGCGTATCACCGCCGGCGATATATTCCATCACCATATACGGCTGACCAGCTTCTTCGCCGGCCTCGTAGACCTTCAACACATTAGGATGATCCAGGCGCCCAGCCGATCGTGCTTCATTGGCGAACATGCGTTTCGCCATGCTCGCACCTTCATCATCGGAATCGGCGTTGGTCGCAAGTTTAATCGCTACTGGACGATCGACGTAAGCATCGTGACCACGGTAAACGATCCCCATTGAACCTTTGCCTAGGATGTCGATAACATCGTACTTACCAATTTTTTCAGGCGTATCTTACATTTATAATTCGACCCGATTCGTCACGCACTTATCGTAGACGAAATCAACGCCAATATCTCGCAAAACGTCGCACACATCAGTGTTTGCCGCTGGTTTGCCAATCGTCTTCTTACCCATAAAATGGACAAGCTCATTGATCGATTTTGCCATCGCAAAATCGTTCTGATTCTGGGCCGCTTCACCGATGAATCGAGAATCAATTGTAACGAAATCAACCGCGAGTTCGTTAACATAGTCGTAGTTACCTTGCCCGCTGCCGAACTCGTCTAATATGAATCGGCATCCGAATTCTTTCAATGTGCGTACGAGTTCTGCCGTCTCCGCAACATTCGCAACGGCGTCTTTATCAGTAATCTCGAAAAATACTTTACCCGGGGGCACCGCAGTTTCCATTAGTTCCGTAATGATCAAATTCGCTAGATCGTCGCGTTTAACAGCTGCATTTGCGAGCGGAATAATTACGGCTGCGTAATTGTCGAGATCGTCACTATTGTTGGCCATCCAACGGAACGATTTCTTCAACCTCCATTGATCGACTTCGAACGCTCGATCGGAATTGACCAGTGCTTGTTCGAAAAAATCCGGAGGTATGAGTTTCCCATTTCGATCTTCCGCCGTAAGCACAACATGCAGGGCCGGCGGCGCGTCCCCAGTTAAGGAATTTACCGACTGATGGAGCAATACCAGACGTTCGCGATCGAATGCTTTGCCAATGTAGCTAACCATCTGCTCGAGTTGTTCGCGAAATTTGTTTTCGCTGCCTACTACGTAGATTGGTTTCTCATTTGTCGATTTTGCAATCGCGCAAGCATCCGCAACAACGGTTAGGAGTTGCTCGGGAGATGTTAGCCCATCTTCCACTGCCGTAATTCCGGAAAATGCAGTCGCAATTACGTCCTGGCCCTCAACATCAAGCGGCCTGTCGGCAAAACCTTTGAAGCATGATCGAAGTTTCTTATAGGCGTTCTGCAGGCCACCCTTGTGCCATAGAATGCCGATTTCACTTCCCCCAAGTCGACCAAAACTTGCTCGTTTGTGTCCAATCGCGGTTTGCAATATTTCTGCAACTGACGATATCAACGCGTCGCCAGCCTCAATTCCGTATTCGTCATTAATCGCCTTGAGGTTGTCTATTGCTATATGGCAGAGCACCGGGTTCGATGTGCCGTCAGCATCGGCGGGTAATTGACGCTCTATAGATTGCAAGAACGATTTTCGATTCATGAAATCGGTCAATTCGTCGTGTGTCGCGCGGACCTCGACTTCGCCGTGCATCCGGTTAACCACTCCAAATAGCGCACGATCGACGGGCGCAACATCTTCGCCCAAAAGCTGCTTCAGCGTACCCCGCCGTAGATACATGGCAACTTGCTGCAGCGTTAATGTCGATGACTTGTCACCTTTGTCGTCGACAAATACAAATGGATTAAATTCCGGACCCACCCAAACCAGCGTTACCAAATACGGTTTGTTGGTATTCGCGTTCATAACTAATCGCTCGTCGGTCTCGAGCAATTTGCCGCGATCCAACCAGCGGTTCCATTCTTCGGGTAATTCGCGCTGCGCGACAGACGAGTCTGTAGCTTCGAGGTTTTTGTCTCGCCGTTGGCTTAATACTTTTTCTTGTTCCTCGCTCGCCCCAACGACAGCCGCGACGTTGTCGTCGAATGCTTGGCGCTGGTCGCGTAAAATATTATCGAACTCGCTAACGATCGGTCGCAACACCTCCGGATCACGAGCGAACTCCGCATTGATTCGATCGATAAGTTCCGAAGCGCGCGCATTGCGCTCGATACCGCTATCACTAGAGCCGTCGCGTAACATTGAAACTCGATTGAGCAATTGGCGTACCGGGTGATCCGTTGCTTCGAAAAAATCGGGATCCATCAACGCCGTTTTCTGTACCGGAACCTGCAGTTTTGTCAGCTGAGATTTCGCCGTATCGGTTAGCAGTGCGTCTTCTACCAGCACGTTAAATAAGTTCGCAATGACCTCAACCGCATCACCTTCCATTTGCCCAATCGAACCGACTGCTCCGCTACTCGCAGTGATCGCCTCGACAATTCGTTGTTTTATTCCTTGTACACTGAGCATTTCGGCATTGCGCGTCTGCGCTTCGGATTGTTGCAGGTGGGTTAATCCATCAATTATCTGAGCAGGAGCGAAGGGCAAACCCACCGCTCCAATGGCGATTGCTTCGCTCGCAGAAACCGGCAGAAGGTCACGTCGCAACGCCATTTGCGTTTGCGCGGCTGAATACGCCTGCTGCAACGTCGGGGGCACGTAGACCGCCGGCCCTGTACCAAATCCACCGAAAGTTGCTTCTAAACCGCCAACCCGCATACTCCCGCCTTGGACCGAACCGGGCGTGCCGGCACCCAACTGTCCGGGTTGAACGTTGCCAGCAGATACACTGCTCTGATTCTGTGGGCCGCCTTGGTACCCGCCACCTGGCGCAACCATGCCTGGCTGCCCGGCCGCGGAATGTTGCGCGCCAGGCGCCATCGGCGTCGCATAGCCCACACTAGGATTAATTGGCGCGCCGACCTGCGCAGTCGGATCGATAACATCGAATCCACCGCCGCCCGGCGGTGGCGCGCCCGGGAGGATTGGCTGTAACGGTGGAGCCGGCGCGGCGCGGGCCGCGGGATGCGGCGCTTGCCCGTAATGCGCTGCACCTTGTTCAGGGTAGTGAAGGTTCGCATCCTCACCGGCAGTCTCCTCTAAGACATCTTGCGGCGTGGGCTGGTTAGTTTCTGATCCAGGCGGTCGTTTAAATTTCGACTTTTCTTTATCCACGACCGGCAAAATGCCAAAATCGACGAGCAGCTTATTCGCATCTTCATAGAGGAACGCTAAGTTCAGCTCAAGGACTTTACCCAATGACCGGTAAATCACGTTAATCGCAATTTGCTCTGAACGTAGATTTTTGAGTTCTTCGGCGAATATTCCGCCGACGACCGCTGGCCCGATTGGATTTGAGCGCTCGTCGACTTCCCGATTGGCAAGTAATGAAAAACGGCAATCAAGCTCGTACAATTCTCGTTTAAAGCGCGGTTCTAAATCTGATATCAACTGCGCCAGGGTAAGAAAATCCTCGAATTCATCTTTGTCGACCAGCGACAGCTCGGAGATGGAAACAGGTTGATCGGGGTCGGGATCATCGTCAATGAGACTCAAAGGGCTATTAAGTATTGATACCCCTTTGAACAGCATTTTAGGAACCGCAATCGAAATGTCATCTGCACGGGATCGGATTTCATTTTGGCCGTCCAAAAAATGTCCTTCGTCTACATTGTTTCCTGCATCACGCGCACCGAGAAATAGCGCGTTGTCGACCGCCGCCAAGAAATCAATGCACATTTTGTCAGCTGC
>CAWLAW010000011.1:0-17058 GCA_963854885.1 Gammaproteobacteria bacterium
TAGTCATTATTTTCACCGGTTCGGGCGATACGTTTATCCATAAAGAAGATCTTGGCAGCACCGGTCCCGACGCGAAAATTTGGGGCGAGCACGTGTTGCCCGATGCGAAACGACTGCTTATGAATTTGCTTGAAATTCAAGCGCCAATGATCGCCGCGATCAATGGCCCGGCAACTGTCCATGCCGAGCTTGGGGTTTTATGTGACATTGTCCTTGCAGCGGAACATGCGACGTTTCAAGACGCGCCACACTTTCCGAGTGGGCTCGTACCTGGCGACGGCGTGCACGTCGTTTGGCCCATGTTACTGGGATTAAATCGTGGTCGGTATTTCTTAATGACGGGACAAGAGTTATCCGCCGATGAGGCGCTAAACCTTGGCGTCGTGAATGAAATACATCCGCAGGCGAGCCTGCTCGATCGCGCATGGGAGATCGCACGCGGGATCCGCAAGCGTCCAGAACTCACCGTCCGCCTTACTCGCGAAGCAATGCTTCAGCCGATCAAGCGCGCGATGCTTGAAGCGTTGCCTTACGGCTTAGCGCTTGAAGGCTTGGCCGCGTGTGATTACTGGCCGACGGAATTTGGCATCGAAAAACTATAAGTCAGTTTAAGGGATCCGTTCTATTGGCTGCTGGTTCCATCGACTAAGCTCTACCAGGGTTCAAGGTAAGGCCGAACGTCAACTTCAAACGTCCAAGCATTGCGGTTCTGATTGTGGATGTTCCAGTATGCCTCGGCAATGTCGTCCGGCTGGAGGATCCCGTCGGCCAGACGATCGGCGTAAATCTGTGGAAAGAGTTTTCTCGAATTGTCGTTTTCAATGGGACCGTCGATCACGATATGACCCACGTGAATTCCTTGCGGTCCGAGTTCCCGCGCCATACTTTCGGCAAGTGCGCGTAATGCGTGTTTACCGCCGGCGAACGCCGCGAATCCATCTTTTCCCCGCAGACTGGCGGTCGCACCGGTGAATAAAATCGTCCCGTGCCCGCGACTGAGCATCACCCGAGCTGACTCGCGACCGACCAAGAAACCACCGAAGGCGCACATTTCCCAGACCTTCCGGTAAACGCGGCTCGTTGTCTCGAGGATCGGGAAACTGACGTTGCCGCCGACGTTGAATACGCATACTTCGAGCGGTCCAAATTCTCCTTCGATGCTGTCGACTAAGCGTTTCACTTCGTCTTCGTCGCGCGCGTCGGAATGCAAGCCCGTAGCGAAACCACCAGCCGCCTCGATCTCTTCTACCAACGGTCCGAGATCGCCGCGTCGACGCGTTGCGACAATGTGGAAGCCTTCGGAAGCGAAACGCCGCGCGATCGCCGATCCAAGATGATCGCCCGCCCCGACGATAAGTGCGACGGGCTGCTGTTTGCTACTTGTCATATGGTCCGCACTCCTAGATGCGATAGTTATCGGACGATTTGGCCGGCGCGGTTGCGCCAGCGATTCATGCCTTCCAACCACCGATCGATGTTGGTCGATTTTCGCATCATGTAATCGCGCACAATTGCGTGCGGGATGATCAAAAATTCCTCTTTAGCCATCGTCTCGATGACGCACTCTGCGAGTTCTTCTGGTTCGATCATGCCGTCGATGCTAGCGACTGACGCGCCGTCGGGACGATCGGTCATCGGGGTGCGCACTGCCTGCGGCGCGAGCACCGACACGATGACACCTTTATCGCGGTATTTAATCGATACCCATTCGGCGAACGCAACGGCTGCATGTTTCGAGACGGAATAGGTTGCGGATTGAATATGACTGAGCAAGCCGGCGGCCGATGCCGTGTGTATGAGGTAACCGCTGCCACGCTCGGCCATTTTTGGCGCAACCGCGCGCACAGCATAGACGTGCGCCATGACATGGACATCCCAATTCAGTTGCCACTCGTCGTTTGGCGCGTCTTCCTCACCTAAACGCGCGATCCCGGCGTTTGAGCAAAACACGTCGATTGGTCCAAGTTCTTGTTCAACCCGTGAGACGAGATGTTTGACGTCAGTCTCGTCGGCCACGTCACACTGCACCGCAACGCCGTCAACGTCGGCTGCGACCCCGATCAATAAATCCGCTTGTAGATCCGCGACCGCAATTGCTTTGGCCCCCGCAGCATGGAAACGACGCGCCATGGCCGCGCCGATTCCACTTGCACCGCCAGTAATAACGACGACTTTACCTTTTACGTCCATTCACTTTCCCCGACATTAAACCGGTGATAGGTTAATCACCGAATACGCGTATTAAATGTTCTTTGCTCGGTTTTTCCGTGACCAAGGACACGACAATCACAGTGAAGACCGATATCAACGCACCGATCGTCCCGCAAGCAAACGGGTTCGGCCCCTGCGCAATTAACCAGTTGCCGGCAATTTCTACTGGACCATCACCAATAAAACACGCGGGCGGTAGAAACCCCGTTTTAAGCACAAGGAATGACAACGCGCCGGTAGAAAAACCCGCTAGCGCGCCGGCCTTCGTCGTGCCGCGCCACAAGATCCCAGTGAAGATTGGTCCACAAGTCGCGGCAATCATGCCGCCGACGCCGGCAGCGATTAATATCGCTACGTTCATCGATTGCGATTCCCATGCCAACCAAATGGATCCGGCGACCACCACGACCGAAGCAATTCGAGAGATAGTGAGAGAGACTCGATCGACCGTTGCATCGGACGGTTTATTTTTCAGGCGCGGCGCGATCGAGCGCCGATAAATATCGTTCGCGAACACCTGTGACGTGGACACCACTAGCCCATCTGCTGTCGACATGATTGCTGCGAGCACCCCGGCGCCGATAAACGCAGCGAGCCAGGTTGGTAAGGTCGCAATAAACAATGCCGGGATAGCGTCGTTCGCGCTTGACCCCGGTAGTAGCTCATCGCCGAGTACCGCGCGGGCTAAAATTCCACCGAACGCGATTGTCGGTAGAGTCATACCAAACACGAATGCGATCATGATAAATCGAACCTGGTCGCTATCGCTTTTTAGCGCCCATAGTTTATTGCCCACGTGGGGTAATAATCCGAGCGGTAAATGCATGACAAAAATTGCGAACACGTCCCACCAAGAATTCAAAATGCCCGCTTTCGGATTGAGCGTTTTTAGTAAATCCGGATCTTGAGCGTCAAGATTTCGGATCATGCCGTCGTATCCGCCGTCGACCCCAAAGCCAGTGAAAAACATCGCCGTTACTGCAAGTGCGAGTACCAACATCAGCGCGCCTTGCACCCCATCGGTGAGAATATCTGCGTGTGCACCGCCTATTACGATGTACACCATGACGATTACTGCGGTAATAATGAGGGCTGGCAACAGTTCGATGCCCATCATTTTGTTGAACATAATGCCGCCGGAAAGCAATTGGCCGGCAAGATAAAACATGAGCAGCATCGAGAAGATCGAAACGCATAACCTTAGCGCTTCAGAATCGAACCGGTCGCCGAGATATTCAGGCATCGATCGGGTGCCGAAATTCGCACCCGCCCGTCGGATCCCACGCAGGCACAGAGTTAATCCGATGTACACGCCCAAGGGATAAACGAACGCGTACCACAAGGTTGAGAAACCATACTTATAAGCGAGCGCGGGGATGCCAATAAACGTTCCGCCGCTTGCGGCCGTCGCAGTAAGTGCAAAAGCTAAAAATACCGGTCCGTAACCCCCACGAGCCGTTGCAAAATCGTCACTCGAGCGCACTCGACGCATGCCCATGTAACCAAAGACAAGCATCGCACCGATGTAGATGACGAGAAAAAACCAGCCCCATAGGCGTAAATTTGGGTCGACCTCAAGCATCAATCAGGATCCTTATCCGGTATTTTTGGAGCGCGAACTATAGCCGTCGCAGGTTGCGACGACTAGGGTCGTGACGTTGGTAAATTACTCGGACTACCAGGCGGCTTCGAGAAGTGGCAGCACATCTTCCGGGCCGTTTATGGGGCGCGGATTTGTTGGGATCCACATATCCAGCATCGATTCTTCTGCGATTGTCGGCAGGATGCTGCGCTCAACATCGGCATCGCGTAAGCGCCCCGGTAAATCAAGACTCGCGACGAGCGCTTGGATCTGATCCGCAGACGACGTATTTGCGTCGCCCATCGCTTCGGCAAGAATGGTTTGTCGATCGCCGTTGACGGAAAAGTTGTGCCGCAACACGTGCGGCAACATCACACAGGACGTTTCGCCGTGCGGCATGCCGGCCGTGCCGCCGAGGACGTGGCCAATGCCGTGGCTCGCACCTAGGTCGACCCCAGTTGCTACGCCTTGTATGGATAGCCAAGCGCCAATTAGGCAGTTAAGTCGATTATCGAGATCCTCTGGATGGCTTTTCGCTCGCGCCAATGCGCGCGGTAGGATCCGCAAAGCATGTAGGGAACTCGCCTCAGTGATAGGCGTGACATTAATTGAACACCAGGTTTCTACTGCGTGATCGACCGCGCGAATGCCGGTGCCGAAGAAAAGGCGCGGCGGTGTGGAGACGGTCATCGCCGCATCGAGAATCACCATATCTGGCGGCGCGCTCGGATCAAACAACGCTTCTTTGCGCGGCACGCGTTCGTCGGTTACCCCCGCATAAGACGTGTATTCACCCGCAGACAGGGTCGTCGGAATTGCGATGTAGGGTAATGTCGCCGGAAGAATTGTTTCCGTGACTCGGATCTTATCGATGTCATCGGAAACCTTAACGTCGTTAGCCAGCGCTAAGCAGGCGGCCTTTGTTGCATCGCAGACCGAACCACCGCCCAAACCCACCACAAGATCGCAATCGTTGTCGCGCATAACTGTGGTCATACGGATCACATCTTCGCGCGGCGAGTGGGCGCGGATGCCGCTAACTACGGCGACGCACGCGCTGCCGAGAGCCGCTTTCACCAGTTCGGCTAGGCCGCCGGGCCCCGTGAGACTTGTGTTCGTGACCAGCACGACGCGTTTCGCTTCGCGACGCTCGAGTTCTTCGGCGAGCACGCTCGCCACATCTCTACCGTAAACGATTTCTTGAGTCGGGGGCGGGTTATAACGTCCTGATTGGGCCATGCTTGAGTCGCTCCTAGTGATTGCGCTACAAAAAATCGTATGAGGTATGTAACCGTTTTACCTCAGCGTGGCAATTCGCCGCGTACCGCGCGGGGCCAGTGGTGCGTAGTTATACAGGAAACCGTCCGATTCGCGCGAGCCTACCCCGACCGGCAAGAGAATGGCCGAATTGGTGACGGTCGAAAAAATGTTGCCTTGCACAATTGAAAGGACGCTGCGTCGCGTGGGTACGACCTAAACGAAAACCCAAATCAGTGTTACATTCCCCAGGTTGGTCTGAAAATAAAAATCGTTGGAGAAAGCCCACATGTTGCAGCTCGAAGGAATTCGCGTGCTCGATCTCACGCAATATTTAGCCGGCCCGACAGTCGGTCGATTGATGGCGGAAATGGGCGCGGAGATTATCAAGATCGAAATTGCGCCGGGTGGTGACCCGGCACGCGGACTACCCTACGCTGACGACGGGCGTAGTGGCTACTTCATCCAGCAAAACCGCGGCAAGAAAAGTCTTGCACTGGATCTAAAAAAACCGGAATCCGATACCATCCTGCGTGAGTTGATCAAAGAGGTCGACGTGGTGGTCGAAAACTTCGGACCAGGAGTAATGGAGAAGAAAGGTCTCGCCTGGGACGACATCAAAAAGATCAATCCGCAAGTGATTATGGCGTCGATTTCAGCCTATGGCCGTGAAAGCCCCCTCTCGCATAAAACGGGTTACGACTGGGTCGCCCAGGCATTCTCCGGGATCATGCATATGACCGGTGACAGAGACGGGCCGCCGTTGCCGGTTGGAATTGGCATTGCTGATGTGAGTAGTGGGGTTCACGCATTCTCCGCGATCGGTTACGCATTGTTCCATCGTTCGCGCGCCGGGGTCGGCCAATGGCTGGACATCAGCATGGTCGATTCGATGTTTCATATGCACGATATTTCCTTACAAGCTCATACGTTAACCAAGGGGAAGTTCAAACCGTTTCGCCAAGGCAATCACCACGAACTCATCGCTCCGTTCGGTGTATTTAAAGGACCGAGCGGCTATATTTGTATCTTGTCGCTACAACCGCAATGGAAGAGTATTTGTGCAGCGATAGATCGCCCGGAACTCGAGAACGATCCCCGTTATGCTGATGGACCGTCGCGAGGCGAACACCAAGGCGAGCTTATAGAAATAATAGAACAGTGGATGACCGCTTTTTCTGACAACGACGCTGTTCTCGAGCACCTAGAAAAATTCCGCGTGCCAGCGGCGCCGGTGATGGATCCGGCAGACGCGATTAACCATCCCTATTTTCGTGAGCGCGGCATGATCAATGAAATAGTCGATCCGGTGATGGGCGAGCTCACAATCCCAGGTTTTCCGTTACGTTTCTCTGAGCAACCCGAGCGACTCGATCTTGTTGCGCCAACCCTAGGACAACATAACGCCGAAGTCCTCGGTGGCACCCTCGGTTACAGCGCCGACAAAATTAGCGCACTAGAAAGCGCCGGGGTGTTGGTGTCGCGCAATCGTTAAGGGTGTTTAAGAACTCTGCACCTTAGAACTAATTCAAGAGGAACACGTAATGAATGAATTAATGCGCAAAACGATGGCCGAACAAGCGGCACTGGTTAAAAGCGGCGAGGTGTCGGCCAGTGATCTGGTTGAAGCGGCGATTACATCCATCGAAGCGTTAAATCCAAAAATTAACGCCGTGGTGATACCCATGTTCGACATCGCGCGCGCTGCGGTCAAAGACCTGAAAGGGGACGAGGCATTCAGCGGCGTACCGATGTTACTCAAAGATATGGTTGCGGAATACGCCGGTTCGCCAATGACTGAAGGGTCACGTTTTCTGCAAGGCTACATATCACCGCGCGATTCTGAACTCGTTGCACGAATGCGCCGCGCAGGCTTTATTGTATGCGGCAAAACTAATTCACCAGAGTTTGCTTCCAAGCCAACTACGGAGCCGGAACTTTACGGCGCAACGAAAAACCCGTGGGATCTAAGCCTTTCGCCAGGCGGATCGTCCGGTGGTGCCGGTGCTGCAGTTGCCGCCGGCATGGTATCTGTTGCCCATGCGAACGATGGTGGGGGTTCGACGCGAGTCCCAGCCGCAGCCTGTGGTTTGGTTGGTTTGAAAGGCACGCGCGGCCGCAATCCACTTGGGCCGGACTACGGCGATATCGGCGCGGCCGGATTGCTCTCCGAACATGTCGTCACTCGAACGGTGCTCGACAATGCGTTAATGCTGGATGTAACGGAAGGCGCGGATCTTGGTGCGCCGTTTTATCCGCCGCCACCGGTGCGACCGTTTGCCGAGGAAGTCGGCGCAGATCCGGGTCGTTTGCGCATCGCGTTTAGTGATCAGCCGGTTATCCCAACGGAAGTCCATCCGGATTGCGTCGCCGCAGTGCGGGACATCGCGAAACTTTGCGAGGACCTCGGTCATCACGTCGAAGAAGCGAAACCTGTCGCCAACGCAGAGAATTTTCATCGAAATTTCACCACCATCTGGATGGGCATGGTCGGCTGGATGATCCGCGACTGGGAACGACGCATCGGGCGTAAAGCGGAGCCCGAGTTTTTCGAGAAACATACCTGGAAGATGTATTCGATCGATCAGAAAAACCGACCATCGGATTTTCTCCTCGCGGTGCACGACATGCAGGTGTTTTCGCGCGAAATCGCGCCATTTTTTGAACAATACGATGTGTGGCTGACACCAACCTTAACCCGACCGCCCCCACCTTTAGGTTGGTTCGATTTCGATCCACAAAACCGCCATCAATCGACCGAACGCATGGAGCAGTATCCGCGTTTTACCTCGCTCGCCAATGTCACTGGGCAACCGGCGATTTCATTACCCTTGTGTTGTAATGATGGAGGTCTGCCGATCGGGATCCAGTTAATGGGGCGCTACGCGGATGAAGCAACATTGCTGCGCGTTGCGGCACAATTGGAAACCGCGCGGCCGTGGGCACACCGCTGGCCTGATTTGGGTTAGAAGTTTGACGATCTGCGATCGCGCGTTTCGTTTTTAAACGAAAACGCGATCGCATCAGCTGTGCACCACTAGGCGAAAACCAACCACGTATGTCTGAATCTCGAATAGTTAGTGTCGATGTTGGCGGTACCTTTACGGACGCCTTGTATGTCGACGAACACGGTGAATTAACCAGTTACAAATTGCCGACGTCGACCCCCAAAACTATGGCGTCCTTGTTGGAGCAAACGCTCGGGCAAACGAATGCTTCCGACGAATTGCTCTATAGCACCACCGCGACGTTAAATAGTTTGCTGGGCGGTGCGCTGCCGAATGTCGGGCTGATCGTGACATCTGGGTTTCGCGATATTTTGGAAACGGCGCGACTACCGGCAAGCGCCGGCGATGCAGCGGGAAATCAACTGCCGCGCCGGCTAGTCACACTCGAATGGGTGCGCGAAGTCGATGCACGAATCGAAGCAGACGGCAAACAACGGACGGCCGTCGATAGCGATCAGGTTCGGACACTTGCTCGGGAATACGATGAGTCGGGGATTAGCGTTGTGGCAGTCGCGTTACTACACAGCTATATAAACTCGCATCATGAAAACGAGATCGCGAGAATATTTAGCGAGGTGACACCGAACATAACGGTGGTTTGCTCAAGCGCAGTGTTGCCTGAATTGCGCGAGTACGAACGGACTTTGGCGACGGCACTAAACGCGTGCTTAATCCCCGTGTTGGATGAACATTTGAACGGGCTTGGCACAAGTGTCGATGAGCATTCTCCGCGCGTTTGGCTAATGCAATCTGATGGCGGGCTCGCAAGTGCGGCAAGTGTTGCACAGCGGCCGCTCGCAACCGCGCTATCCGGCCCCGGTGCGGCGGTAGTGGGTATGCGCTGGCTTGGCGAAGTGAGCGGCTACGATAATTTAATTACATTGGATGTGGGCGGCACCTCAACCGATGTTGCGCTAATTAAAGACGGACGCTATGCGTTAACCACGAGCGGCGAGGTTGCTGGTTTTCCGGTTAAGATCCCCATGTTGGACGTGCTCTCGATCGGCGCAGGCGGCGGCTCGATCGCGCGAGAAGCGCCCGATCGACGCTGGCATGT
Organism: Gammaproteobacteria bacterium; assembly: GCA_963854885.1. Taxonomy (GTDB): domain Bacteria; phylum Pseudomonadota; class Gammaproteobacteria; genus UBA11873. The sequence continues at coordinate 9,116 of CAWLAW010000011.1, forward strand.
CGGGCCGGAAAGCGCCGGTGCCGAACCGGGTCCAGCCTGTTACGTGCGGGGTTCGAATGAGGCGACACTTACGGATGCGCAATTAGTACTCGGTCGATTACCCAACGCGTTACTCGGTGGCAGCGTGCCCTTAGATACCTCGCGTTCGATTGCTGCGCTCGAAGCATTCGGTAGCAGCCGCGGTTTTGGCGCAGAGCGTGCGGCGCGCGGTATTTTGGAAATTGCGAGTCACAACATGGCCGGCGCGATCCGCCGAGTGTCTGTGCTCCGCGGTCACGACCCTAGCGCTTGTGCATTGCTCGCAATGGGCGGCGCCGGCCCATCACATGCCGCGGAATTGGCGGAACTGCTCTCCATGCCGACCGTCGTCGTGCCGCCACAGCCGGGGCTCGCAGCAGCATGGGGCCTATTGGTTGCCGACATCACGCAAGATTTCGTGCAAGGCATATCTACAACCGAAACGACTCTCGACATCGATATGCTTAGCGAAACTTTCGACAAACTTCTTGATCGCGCCCGACTCTGGTCGACAGCGCAAGGCGAGCCGAGCCTAGGTCGCGAGTTCGTGATGAAACTCGATCTGCGCTACGGCGGTATGACTCACGAAACGACCATCGAATGTCCGAATGAGGGAGATATTTCCGCACGAGTAATGGCAGCGGTGGAGCGTTTTCACGGACATTTCGAGGAATTAACCGGACGTTCATGGCGAGATAGAGAATCCGTTGAAATAGTCAATTTGCGCATCAGTACGAGGATAGAGCGGCGCAAACAACGCCTACCGACAATGGGCGCTCGCGCGAATGTGGAACCGTCGACGGTCGCGACCCGTCCGGTCGGTTTTCTCGGTCGCGAAGAACTCCTAAGTACCGCCGTGTATGCGCGCGAAGGTCTAGACTGTCAGACGACGATCGTTGGTCCTGCGGTGATAGAGCAATATGAGGCGACCACCATTGTGCCCCCCGATTGGCACGCCAGGATCGACAACATCGGCAATTTGATCCTCGAGCGAAAATTGTAGAAAGCAGACGCAAAAATATGCTGATAAATCATCGTTTGACGGGTAGCGGAATCGGAGTAGTTTCTCCGAGAACTGTGCTTTAAGCTTAAAGCTGCGGAACATTCGATATAACAACAAGAACGTTATGCGCTGCTCGATAGGGGCAGCTAAATTAGGAGAGGACTTATGGCTTGGCGCCTGGCAGTAGACATCGGCGGCACGTTCACAGACATCGTTGCGCTCGAAGAAGAGTCCGGTGAGCTGCATCTCGCTAAAGTGCCGAGCACCCCAGATGATCCGGCGAATGGTTTCATCAATGGCATCGAACACATCAGGGATGCCAGCAATATCGCCGCCGCGGATGTCGCCGCCGTGTTTCATGGTACGACCGTCGCGACGAATGCGATCCTACAACGCAAATACTCACCGCTTGGTTTGATCATTACGCGCGGATACCGCGAGGCACTCGAAGTTGCGCGTCAAACCGTGCCCGGCGAATTCGGTGATATTACCTGGTGGATAAAACCGGAGCGCGTTGTTCCTCTTGAGCTCGTTCGCGAAACACAAGGCCGACTCAATGTCGAAGGCATCGAGGTTGAGGCCGTTGATCCGGATCAAGTGCGGGCAACTGCTGCAGAGTTTAAAGCGCTGGGGATCACAGCGATTGCCGTGTCTTTGTTGCATTCGTATCGCAATACCGATCACGAGCAGCAAGTTCGCGAACTCATCCGTGAAGTCTACCCTGAGTGCTTTATTTCTATTTCGTCGGACATTTTGCGCGAGTATCGAGAGTACGAGCGCACCAATACCACCTGCCTGAACACCGCACTGATGCCGCTACTGTCGAGCTATCATGAAAAATTGGACCGCCATTTGCGCGACCAGAACATAACCGCGCCGTTCTACATTATGCGTTCCAGCGGCGGGCTCGCGCAGGCTGAAGAAATTTCTCGCCTGCCAATCGCGGCAGCATTATCCGGGCCGGCGGCCGGGGTGATTGCGGCTTGCCACTTCGGCAAGTTAAGTGGTTTCGAAAACATTATTTGTTTCGACGTCGGTGGCACCTCGGCTGATATCTGTTTAGTCGAAGAGGGCGAGCCGCGAATGTTAACGGAAGGCCGGGTTGATATTTACGACGTTAAAACTCCGATGATCGATATTCACACCGTCGGGGCCGGTGGCGGTTCGATCGCCTGGTTGGCCGGTGGTAGAAGTCTTAAAGTCGGGCCAGATAGTGCCGGCGCGGATCCAGGACCGGCGTGCTACGGGCGTGGCGGAGAATTGCCGACCGTGACGGATGCGAACTTAGTACTCGGGCGATTAACCACCGCGCTGGCCGGCGGTGGGGTCGCACTAGATCGTGACAGCGCCGCAGCAGCAATTGGACCGATCGCCACGGCGCTTGGCTTAGATTTAAACGCCGCAGCGGACGGCATCTTACGCATCGCAATCGAGAACATGGCGGCCGGGATCCGCACGGTATCGGTGAAACGCGGTCGTGATCCACGCGACTATGCGTTAGTCGCCTTTGGTGGTGCTGGCCCCTTGCACGCTTGCTATTTGGCCGACTGGTTAGGCATGACCCAAGTCGTGATCCCGCCGAGCCCCGGAGTCACTTCAGCCTACGGCTTGTTGTTAACTGACGTGCGCATCGATCTTGTGCACACCGACGTGCAGCGCGAAGACCAATTGGATGAAGCCCGAGTAGCGGCTCAATTCGAAGAGCTCGAAGCGCGAGTCGTCGAACGAATGGCAGGCGAAGGTTTTACTGCCGATAAGATCGACCTCACGCATTTTGTAGACATCCGTTATGGGGGTCAGGCCTACGAAATCCGCATTCCCTTAAGCGGCGGTACAGCAAAATTACGCGATGGTTTAGCGCGCGGAATCACTAAATTCCACGTCGCTCACCAAGATCTTTATGGTTATTCGTACGAAGGCCGAGAACCGGTGGAGCTGGTTAATGTTGGGGTCACGGGCCTGGGTTTGCTCAAGCGGCCACAAATACCGATCGCGACGAGCGGCGGGGCATCGGCCGACGCGGCATTACGCACAACTAGCGACGTCTACTTCCCACAAACCCAAGGTAAAGTCGCCTGTCCGGTTTACGAACGGGCTAAATTATTGGCGGGTAACACGATTGAAGGACCGGCCATCGTTGAGCAGTACGATTCCACAACGGTGGTTAACCCCGGTTGGCATGGACGCTTGGACGAATGGGGAAGCTTGGTGTTAATCAAAGAATAAACTCTATCGTTCGCAGTTGCACAAAGAAACAATTCGCCGAGGGCGGCTAACAGGAAAAAGTTATGACGGGCGCAAACGAATTTTCAAAAACCTATCATGAGAAGGAAGACGAAGACACGGCCTTTGCCGATTATGCGCCGTTTCGCTATGGCAAGGTCGACCCTGATCCGGTTTATGACGAGCGCATTCGCGAAGCGCGGATCGATCTCGATCCGATTCTTGTCGACATCGTTGACGGCGGTATTGAGGCCGCGGTCATGGAAGCTGAAGCGGCCGTGGAGCGTACGGCGCGCTCGACGATCATTCGCGAACAGCATGATTATCGCGCCTCGTTAAACACCTTAGATTGTCTGTCAGTTTCACGCGTCTCGTGGGCGGCCACGGCAGATCCAATTCGCATGAAATTCCCATTGGATAAAATCTATCCAGGTGATGTGTTCATTTACAACGACGTCTACGAATCTGCCGGCACGATTGGACACCTCCCAGATTATTGCGTTGTAACACCCATTTTTTTCGATGAGCAAGTGATCGGTTTCGCGCAAATATTTGGCCACGTGAGCGACGTTGGTGGGCGCATGGCCGGCTCCTGGCCGAACACCTCACAGAGTATTTTTGAAGAAGGCACGATGTGCCCACCGGTAAAAATGTACGAACGCGGCCAGCTAAACGAGGCGCTGTACGACATCATATTGCGTAACTCCAGATTCCCTGAGGATCTACGCGGTGACGTGGACGCGTTTGTCGGCGCAAATGAGATTGTCCGACGCCGGATTGTCGAGCTTTGCGAACGCTTTACCCGCAACAAAGTCGAAGGCGCGTTCTACGAAATCATCGAACGCTGCGCCGACGTCGTGCGCGAGAAAGGCTTGCCGTTTTTCCCGGAAGGCGAGTTTATCGGCGAAGACTTCATCGAAAACGATGGGCTCACCTTGGACGAGCCAGTCAAAATGAAGCTCACCTTGCGTAAATACCGGGATAAGATGATCCTCGACTTCGACGGTACGGCGGGCCAAGCGAAAGGGCCAATCAACTGGCCGCTCGATGGACGCCATTATTCAAAATGGCTAGGTGCGTTTTTTAAAGCACAGATCCCCGGCATCATAATTAACGAAGGGGTCACTGAAGCATTCCGGTGCCGGATCCCAAAACGCACAATATTAAGCTCAGAGTTTCCCGCTCCCGTCGTGTCACGCATGACCTGCATGTTGCGCATGATCAGCGCCTACACCGTGGCACTGGCGAAAGCGTTCGACGGCGAAGTGGTCGCCGACATGCAGAACATTCAGCTCTATGGTCTGTATGGCGAAGACCTGGAAGGAAAGCTGTTCCTCATGCGAGAAATATTTGGCGCCGGTTCGGGCGCGAGGCCCTATGCAGACGGCACCGATGCGGTGGATTTAGTCCCGTATTCGAAAAACCTACCGGCTGAGTTTATCGAACAGCGCTTCCCCGTGACTGTCGAGCGAGTCGGCCTGGCCATCGATTCCGGCGGGCCGGGAAAATATCGCGGCGGACTCGGCTACGTAAAAGAATTGCGCACATTAGTCGACGGAAATTACACAACTGTCACCGAGCGCACGGCTTTCGCGTGCATCGGTATCAAAGGCGGACGTTGGGGTGCGCCGGGTGGCTCCGTAAAGAATCCGGGCACAGCGTCTGAAGAACATGTGTTTTATGCACGCGATGCCGTACCCGTGGTGGCCGAAGACCTCATTCGCCTCGTCACCCCAGGTGGCGGCGGCTGGGGTGATCCACTGGAACGTGAAATCGAGTTAGTGCGTATGGATGTCGTGCGTCGACTCGTGTCCCACGGTAGCGCCGAGCGCGAGTACGGAGTGGCGATGGATCCGGATACGTTTGAAGTCGACCTAAGCGCGACGGAAAAGTTACGTCGCGACATTGCTGACAAACGTGGGCCGATAAAATTGATCGATCGCGGACCCTATGCGGAAACGCTGATCAAACAAGGCCTATTAGAAGTCAGCGATCCCCACCTTGAATGCACGAATTGCGCAGACGACAAGGTGCTCGAGCATTATTGGAAAGATATGTACAAGTACAGTACCGGAGTTGGTACGGCTTGAACCTACAGAAGGCAGGGATCCGGATCAACCGAAGCTTAAGAACAACCACAAAGGACTATCAATGACAAGCAATCTAGATCTAGCCGCGTGCGACAGATTATTAACCACCACCCGCTCCGTGCGTTTGCGCTTCGATTTAGAGCGTCCCGTCGAAGACGACCTCATCGAACAATGTATTGAAGTCGCGTTGCAAGCCCCGTCGCAAACGAACACCCAACAATGGCATTTCGTCGTCGTAACAGATGCGGAAAAACGCGCCGGATTGGCGGATATTTACCGGCGGTCGTTTGAATCCTACTGGGCTGCATCAATTGCCGCCGCACCAGAAGCATTTGAAAATCCCGATCGTGCGACCTTACGAATGATCGAATCCGCGAATTACCTCACGGACAATTTACAACACGTGCCGGTACACGTTTTGTTTTGTAGCAGCGGTGACTTGGTCGACATGCCACTATTCGAACAAGCTTCCGCATACGGCTCAATTATTCCCGCGGCCTGGTCGTTCATGCTGGCTGCCCGAGCACGCGGGTTGGGTTGTTGCTGGACGACAGTTCACTTGATGGATGCACAAGCCTCAGCGGATCTGTTGGGTCTGCCAGACGGCTTAACCCAAACCGCACTGTTACCTGTTGGCTATTACACCGGCGACGATTTCAAACTCGCGAATCGATCACCCATGAGCGAGGTTGTGCATTGGAATGGCTGGAAAGGGCAGCGCTAACGATTTATGAACTGGGAAGCGTTTGAATAGAAATAAATAGTAGGCGAACAAGCGATGAAAAATACTGAGAATTCACACGAGGAAAGAGCATCATGTCAGTAACAAAGGCTGGTGGTGAAATCGCCGTCGTTCATACGCTCGCCGTTCGAAAACGGGGAGCAGCGAAAACAGTTTCACGAGTATGCAAACACGCCCGATGGAATACCTGTAGCGAGTAAAGCGCCTGGAAACCTATTCGTGAGCCCTTATGATTCCCTAGCTGACAAAGGCACGGTGTATATGTTCAGTCGCTGGAAAAGCGAGGAAGCTTGGGACGACTATGCCCGGCATAGAGCAGATATTTCTCCCGATTGGTTCCTACCGATGCTGGAATCGCAGCATATTTTGCGTTTACGCGAGATAGACTCGAGTCCAACAATAAACAGCACCCAAGCGCCTTTGTATGGTGCGCGAGAGGGTACGGTCTGCAATTTTCACACTTGGCAATTTAACGACGCCGAATTCAAAAATGAAGTGAGCGAGTTTTGGGGAATGGAACCTGGTCTTCCGTCATCGGTAGCGTATCCTGGAAATATAATTGTCTCGGCATTTGAAGCTATTGATAAGGAAAATCAGCTGGTTGTTGTCAGCGCGTGGGAAAGCGAAGAGATCTTTAAAGCTTACCGGCAAATGAGAAGAGACACAGCCCCTCCTTTCGTCCAACCCTTTCTGGTAGACGGAGTAATGGTCCAGTCAACGATTACGGATGCGGATCAGAGGGCGCGTGTCTAAAAATGTCTCGCCTGGCACAGAGTTATGAAAACAAATAAGGGATAGTTATTGATGATCGATCAAGAGGTAGACATCCACACTAAAGATGGCGTGATGAATACGTTTATCACACACCCCGAAGAAAATGGCCCCCATCCCGTGGTGATTTTCCTGATGGATGCACCGGGCAAGCGTGAAGAGTTGCACGACATGGCGCGCCGACTCGGTTCAGCTGGTTATTATGTGATGTTGCCAAATCTTTACTATCGCAGAGTGCGAGAATTCGACATTGGAGCATCGAGTCGCGATGAAATGTTCGAACATATGGATTCGCTCTCCAATGCGATGGTTTGCGAAGACATGGAAGCCCTTTTTCAATATGCATCGGCGGATAGTCCCGCTCGAGAAGGAAAGGCCGGTTGCGTCGGCTATTGTATGAGCGGCCCATTCGCATTCGCGGCAGCGGCTGCCTTCCCTGATCAAATTGCAGCGTCTGCTTCATTTCATGGTGTGCGTTTGTTCGGTGATGCAGAAGACTCGCCGCATTTGAACGCCGGAAAAATCAGCGGCGAGATGTATTTTGGTTTTGCTGAGACGGACGAGTATGCACCGCAAAAAATGATCGACGATCTCGATGGCTATCTGTCCGGAACCGGGATCAATTCTCGAATCGAAATTTATCCGGGTACGGAACATGGATTTGTATTTCCGTTAAGACAGGGAAAATACCACAAAGCATCAGCCGAACGGCATTGGGAAAGATTACTGGCGTTATGTGGCCGCTGTCTGTAGTGGTGTACTGAGGCGATGGAATGTTTCAAACATTGGTTTCGAAAGCCAATGGCCCCCTAGATCAACCAGCGCCGTGGTCGCTTTCGTGCAGCTTACAGTGGGACATCCTACGTCATCATGTTGCTGAGCATTAGACGATTCGTCGTCGAACAAAAAAGGGTGGGGACGAAAAGGTAACGTAACAGGAATTGGTGACTGCAGGATTTAGTTTTGACCCATTCATTTGGCTGGTTAAATTTTAATCCCTCCGTCACCTTTTTCTCTTCCTTTTTCTCTTTTTCTCCTCAATCCGCACGAGGAAAGGCTAATGAACGTGATTGAAACCGACTATCTCATCGTGGGC
>CAWLAW010000012.1:0-16903 GCA_963854885.1 Gammaproteobacteria bacterium
GTTTAATAATTCTGGTAATCGTTGAGATGTTAACTGTTCATGCATTGGGCAATCGTGTCTGGTGATGCAACGCTCAGCGCAATGGGGCTATGATCGAAGCCGAGCCGCGATTGACTAGAGCGGACTGGGTTAGTGTAAACCGAGTAACTGCATTTTTGCGCCCTCTGGAACGTGTCCGAGGAGTACTTTGCCGCAATCTTGCATGATTTGATCCGATAGTAAGACATGCTGAAGACCCGCGCTCATGTCGCGGAAACATCGTTGCAAAGGACTCGCGCGTAGGGCGATTCCGCCCCCTTGGTTATAAGCAAATGCACACACCTCAGCACTCACTTCATGTGAAAAGCGAAAGGCAAGTTTGATCAATGCGAGCTGTTCATTCGTCGCTGGTTCTTCGTTTTGCAAGGTTTCATCTAAGTCATTCCACGCCGAATAGACCAGCGCGCGGGCCGCGCGGTATTGCGCTTCGGCTCGTGCATACTTTTCCTGAAAACTCGCAGCGTCTGCCAGGATGCCGAACGGGCCGGCTTTCGCTTTGGAGATTTCCGCCAGCGCGTCCAATGCGTGACGACCAACTCCAAGTGCAAACGAGGTATGTCCCCAAGCGGTAAAACCCACAATACCGAGCGAGTAGTGAAATCCACCGCGTTCAACATCGCTCTTGCTGTAGATATAGGTTAGATCGTCTGGCACGAAATATTCTTCGTCGATCGAATAATCGTAACTCCCGGTACCGCGCAAACCGATTACATCCCAATTATCTTTGAGCTCGATCTTGTCGCGCGGCACGTAGGTGATGATCACCGTGGGGCCGCCATGATCGTCCAACTTAGGTTGCCCGCCTTCCATTAAGACACAGCCGCTGTGGATCCAATTCGAATGGTAGACGCCGCTCGCATAGCTCCAATCACCTTTGATCATATAGCCGCCGTCGACTTTTCGCGCGAGGCCGCGCGGAATTCCTTGGCCGGCAATAATCGTGTTCGTACCGCTGGCAAAAATTTCTTCGCGCCCCCGGTCGGTGATGAGGGATCCGCAGCTACCGTGTTGGGCTCCAGCAACCATGACACACCATCCCGTCGCGCCGTCAATTCGCGCGAGGCCTTCCGCCACTTGTAACCCGTCGGACCAGGCCAATTCCGAGCCACCCAAAGCGCTCGGGGTCATCATGTGGTAGAAACCTTTTTCGTGCAGCGCATTAAACACCGGATCAGTCATGTGGCGGATTTCGTCGGCCTTCGACGCCTCAGCGTCGATAAGCGCTTTAAGTTCGTTGCTGCGCTCGAGGAAATCTGTGAAGCCGGGTGTGGCGGCCTGCGTCAGCGGTTCATTCATTTTATTACTCTCCTCGATGTCGCCTGATTCGGCGGGTCGCCATGGCGCAGGCGGGGCAATTGTGCGTATTAGGCATCGATATTGCGCCGCAACACCCCGAATCATGCAGCGTAGTGGGAACCTTCGTCGTTTGAATCTAATCGTCCGCTGTGGAATATATCGATTTTTTTCAAATTTATCGATCTATAATGGTTTTGCGAAAGCCGCGAATTTTAAAGTAATTGAGGTCACGAACGGGCCTTCGGTACTAGACGTGATGCAACGGTCTAACGTATCGAGCCATCAGGGATCTCCTTATACAGCGGCGTGAACAGACGGCGTGAGCGCTCCTGATTTCTGGTGGCGCAGCGCCGAATATAGCGAGGTTAATGGCGATGGCGATACTCGGAAGAGACGACTGGTACGATCTAACTCGAACCACCAATTGGACCCCACGCTACGTTACCGAAGACGAATTGTTTCCCGAAGAAATGAGTGGTGCGCGCGGCATTCCCGCCTCCACCTGGGAAACTTACGACGAGCCGTATAAAACTTCATACCCCGAGTATGTCGAAATTCAACGTGAAAAAGACGCGGGTACTTACTCAGTAAAAGCCGCCCTCGAGCGCGACGCATTTGTCGACAAAGCGGACCCGGGTTGGGTGAGCACCATGCAAGCGCACTATGGCGCGATTCCGTTGGGCGAGTATCTCGCCACGATTGGTGAGGCTCGAATGGCGCGGTTTTCCAAAGCACCGGGCAATCGCAATATGGCGACATTTGGGCTGATGGACGAGAACCGTCATTCGCAACTGCAATTATTTTTCCCGCATGCAAATATAAAACGTGATGTGAAATGGGACTGGGCGCACAAAGGTTTGCGCACGAACGAATGGGCGGCGGTCGCCGCGCGATCGGTTTTCGACGACATGTTCACATCTCGTGATGCGATTTCGACCGCAATCATGCTGACGTTTGCGTTCGAAACAGGGTTTACGAACATGCAGTTTCTCGGGCTCGCCGCAGATGCTGCAGAAACCGGCGATCACACGTTCGCGAGTTTGATTTCAAGCATCCAAACCGATGAGTCGCGACATTCTCAACAAGGCGGACCGGCACTCGAAATTCTGATCGCCAATGGCAAGAAAGATGAGGCGCAGCAACTTATTGATGTCGCGATTTGGCGCGCCTGGAAGTTATTTTCCGTCTTGACTGGTCCGATCATGGATTACTACACCCCGGTCGCGGCGCGCAAATTATCGTTTAACGAATTTATGCAGGAATGGATCGTTGCGCAGTTCGAACGACAGTTGCTCGACATGGGTCTCGATAAACCGTGGTATTGGGACACGTTTATGCGTGATCTCGAAATCACGCACCATGGCATGCACATGGGCGTTTGGTATTGGCGGCCGACCGTGTGGTGGAACCCTGCTGCCGGTGTGTCGCCCGAGGAACGGGACTGGCTAGAAGAAAAATATCCGGGTTGGAATAAACGATGGGGACGTTGTTGGGATGTGATTACGGACAACCTACTAAATGATCGCGAAGATCTCACATTGCCGGAAACGTTACCGTTGATCTGCAATATGTGTAACGTCCCGATCACACATATTCCGGGAGATGATTGGGAGATCAAAGATTGGCAATACGAGTACGAAGGGCGTCTTTATCATTTTGGATCGGAAGCCGATTTATGGTGTTTTAAGATCGATCCCGATCGCTATAAAGGTCACTTGTCCGTCGTCGACCGATTTCTCGCAGGCCTCATTCAACCAGCAAATATGGAAGGCGCTCTACGGTACATGGGACTGAGCGCAGAAGAGCAGGGTCGCGATGCGCACATGTACGCCTGGATTGAGAAATTCCGTCGGGCGAAAGCCGCAGCAGCATAAATTTCTAATTAATAAATAAGAGACGCCGGTCCCGCCGGCGGAGTTAGTAATGGCAGATTTCCCAATAAATTCGAACTTCCAAGGCGATTTCGTTCTACAGGTTGTGCTCGTTGATACAGACGACTCAATGGATGAGGTGGCCGAGAAGTGCGCTTATCATTCTGTCGGTCGTCGGGTTGCGCCGCAGCCCGATAAAATTATGCGGGTGCGCAACCACGAGTCACAAAAACTGTACCCGCGCGAGATGAAGGTATGTGAGGCGAACCTGCGCGCCACGGAGGCGCTCGACGTAATCTTCGCGGACGAGTAAATCGTTACATGGCTTTCGAAAAAATTTGCACCCTCGACGATATCTGGGAAGGCGACATGGCGGGCTTTGAGACCTCGGACGGTACAGAAGTCTTGCTGGTTTATCCTGACGGGGGTTTACTTAAAGCGTTTCAGAACATTTGCCCGCATCAGCATTTCGAACTCATTGAAGGGACCTTGGACGATAATGTGCTGACGTGCCGTGCGCACTCGTGGCAATTTGACGTGAATACCGGCAAAGGCGTTAATCCCAAGGATTGTGCGCTGGCGGTCTATCCGACGAAGATCGACGGCGATGACGTCTTCATCGATGTTGAGGGCATTGTGCCACTCGGTTCGCATACTTGATCGCGTATTCGAACATTACTCTGGAGGTTTAGATGTCCCGCAACGACGACGTATTACTGAACAATCGCGTTGGGCCGGTTATGCGCTCAGGCGAAATTGCCGATGCCGTTATCGAGGCTGCGGAACTCGACAATCCGGATAAGGAAATCAAGGTTGAAGATATGCATGCTTACCTGCGCATTTCAACCGAATCCGAAATGATTCTTACCCGTGAATCAATCGAAGAGTGTCTTGGCCGCCCATTTCGCATGCAAGAACTTGAAGTCAACTTAAGTTCTTTCGCTGGAAAAATAAAATCCGGCACTGAGCAGTTTCGATTCTACTTTACCAGCACGCTGTAACGCCTAAGGAGTTGGTTATGAGCGAATCCCCCCCCTCGAAACCGTTAAAAACGTGGTCCTATCTATCTGGCGGACGCCGTCGGCCGAGTGAGTACGAAGTCGTCTCCGTCGGCTTGCATTATCACACCATCGATCCGAGTAACCCCTGGGAACTCGATCCGAATATCCCGATGGCCGAGTGGTATCGAAAATATTGTCAGGGTAGTCCGCTAAAACACGATGACTGGAATGCGTTTCGTGATCCCGATGAGATGATTTATCGCACTTACAACATCCTCCAGGACGGGCAAGAAAATTACGTAATGGGATTGTTCGATCAGTTTAACGAGCGTGGCCACGATGAAATGCTTGAAAGCGATTGGGTTGATTGCTTAGCGGAGGCCTATGCGCCTTCACGTTATCTCATTCATACATTACAAATGGGCACAGCATACGTTCACCAAATGGCCCCAGCGAGTACGATTAGCAATTGTGCGACCTACGCAACGGCGGATCATTTACGCTGGTTAACCCATACCGCATATCGCACCCGAGAATTAGCGAATACGTATTCCGACCGTGGCTTTGGTGAGCGCGAACGGGAAATTTGGGAACGCGGCGAACGCTGGCAGGGATTTCGAGAACTCGCTGAACGTGCACTCGTCGCATGGGATTGGGCGGAATCATTCGCCGTATTTATGCTGGTCGCAAAGCCTGCGGTCGAAGAGACGCTTTTAGTTCAGTTTGGTGACCTAGCGCGTTCACGTGGGGACACGTTGCTAGGCATGTTGACTCAGGCGCAAATGCGCGATGCGGAACGTCACCGGCGTTGGAGCGTCGCCTTGGTCGAGATGGCCCTTAAGCAGGACGGCAATCGGGAGGTACTCAATAGTTGGGTCGAAAAATGGGTGCCGCTTGCGGACGCCGCGATAGATCAGTTTTGCGCGCCGTTCGGCATTGAAGGTTTAGAGGCCGCAACGAAGGCGAAAAATACTTGTGTAAAATTCAGAACCGATCTCGGTCTAGAAAGCAGTTAGTCCGTCACCCGGTAGAAAACTAGTCGCTTAACTCTCGCGCAGTGCCGCGGCTAACGCACTCACGCTGTTGCGCAGCATCACGACGTCAACACTGCATGCGACGAGCGTAAATCCTTGTGCAATTCGCGCTCGGGTATCGTCGATGTTTACACCGAAATAGCCCGTAGGTTTTCCAGCTGCCGCGCAGGAATTTCTAATCTGTTCAATCGCCGCAGCCACATCCGGGTGACTCAGATCCCCTGGCCGACCCATGCTCGCTGACAAATCGTAAGGTCCGACAAATATCCCGTCGATACCATCAATCTCGGCGATCGCTTGAACATTATCGAGACAGTCGATGTGCTCGGCCTGGACTAAAACGGCAGTCGCAGCATTCGAATTCTCGATAGTCTCGCCAACGGCGTAGCCGTAGTTATTGGCTCTGCACACACCGACCCCACGCTCTCCGAGCGGCGTAAATCGGGACGCCTGGACAATCGCCCGTGCCTCATCAACGGTGTTGACCTGCGGCACAATGATTCCAGCAGCACCGAGGTCGAGTGCGCGTTTGATCCAAATTGGTTCGTGATTGGGTAGTCGAACCAGGCATGGGGTGTTGCCGGCAGCAACGAGGACGCGCTCGAGCCCTTGACTCGTCATGGGCGCATGCTCGCTTTCGACGAAAATCCAATCAAGTCCGCAGCCGGCAACAACTTCCATCGCGGCGACAGAATCGAGCGTCAACATCGTGCCGAACAAGCGGCGCTCAGAACGAAGTTGATTACAAAATTCGTGGTTCATTACCGAGTCCTATCAACGATTAGTGTTACTGGAGTATATCGTGCCGCGGTTGCGCCTCCGATAGGGTTTTAGCGATGCATCGAAGCTGGGAATTTGGATTCGCGAGAGGGATATCGTGTATTATGAAGTGACTTCGAAACACAGCATTCGTTATTCAGTTGTGGAGTTTGCGCGCCCATGCTGCATTCAACATCGATATTTTCAGGGATAGGCATCCAGGTTTTACGCACGACATGTTGGTTCCACTAAAAACTGCCTTCGTCGCCGCAAACGCACTTTTAAGTGGGGAATAGCATCGCATTCACTAATCGCCGTCCGCGCGACGCTACTATTCGACCTTCGAAGTGAACGAGACAGAGCAAGCCATGATAGGGCGCTTTGGCGTCGTCGATATTGTTGCAGGGATTAGCGTCGGCTTAGTATTAGTTCCACAATCGATGGCCTACGCGGCGCTGGCCGGCTTGTCTCCAGTACACGGACTCTATGCCGCCGCACTAGCGCCGATCGCGGCGGCATTTTTCGCCTCATCCCCTTATTTGCAATCCGGCCCGGTGGCCATGACTAGCGTGCTCAGCTTCGGCGCGTTGAGTGCGATCGCTATTCCGTTGACCGAGGGCTACGCTGTCTTAGCGGCTCTACTTGCTTTGGTTGTGGGAATCGTACGTGTCGTATTTGGTCTACTGCGCGCGGGTTTCGTTGCCGACTTGATGTCGCAACCGATCACCATGGGCTTCACCCGCGCGGCCGGATTGCTGATTATCGGTTCACAGTTGCCGAAGTTCCTTGGTGCTGAGGCACCGGTGTCGGGAATTATCGAGTCGACCACCTGGACACTACTTAACCCTCACGCTTGGTCAGTTGAATCTTGCCTCATCGGGATGGCAACGCTCGCTGTGATAATCATTGGCCGCCGTATTCACACGTTGTTTCCAGGGGTGCTTGTCGCGGTCGCTGGGGGAATTGTGTACAGCGTTTGGTCAGGATACGGTGGTGCCGTAATCGGCGATGTGCCTGCGGTATTCCCAAGCTTATCTTTAGACTTACCTTGGTCGACCCTGCCGCATCTTATTTTCCCTGGGGTTGTGATCGCGCTCGTTGGATTTGCCGAACCAGCCGCAATTGCCCGCACTATGGCGACGCAAACACGAACCCGATGGAGCCCCGATCGCGAATTGATTTCCCAAGGCGCAGCAAACATATCCGCCAGTTTAGTCGGCGGTTTTCCAGTTGGGGGTTCTTTTTCGCGTACTTTGATCAATCGCGGTGCGGGGGCGCGTTCGCGCTGGAGCGGGTTAATCACCGGGGTGTTCGTTCTGTCGGTACTGCCATTTGCCGATCACTTCGCGCCGTTGCCATTAACTGTCCTGGCCGCAATTGTTATACATGCGGTGATAAAACTTCTCGATTTTAGTCGCTTAATTCGTTTACTTCGCATCTCCCCGCCGCAGGCAATTGTTGGATGGACGACGTTCGGACTGACATTAATCCTGGCACCGCGTATCGATCTCGCGGTGATGATCGGTATCGGATTTGGGGTCGGCGTGCATTTGTGGCGCGAACGGAATGTGCACGTAAATACAATTTACAAGGATGGTGAACTTACCCTCGAGCCGATCGGAGTGATCTATTTTGGCTCGGTGACAGCGTTCGATGACGCGTTAATCCGCGAATTAGCGCTACATCCTAATGCGACACGATTGATTATCGATTTACGCAAAATTGGTCGACTGGATTTTACTGGCGTGCAAACGATTCGCGGCGTGGCCTCCGATGCTCAATCGGCGGGTCTAGGCGTACGTATTATTCCCGGGCATGCCGTGCAAGGCGCGAAAGTCCTACGGCGAGTCATTGCCGAAGACCTAAAGCGCTTCGATCCGAGCGACACGGTAACAATTGCAATTGACCCCGATCCAGACGCGTAACCTGTAACGCCACGTTAGTCCGCGACGGCGAGCCGAGTCGGTCTGCCAACTATTCATAGGTGAGATCATGGTTGGGCACTCATGCTCGCGAGTTGCCTTGGTGGCGGTCGCTGACGATACGTTAGATTGCGCTTTTGTTGCTCTGCGGGAACATCGAGTGCGATGGTCAGTTCGCGTCCATCCGGTGGGTAGCGCATAGATTTTGCGCGACTCGACCGTTATGCTTGGGCATAACAATTACCGCTTCTGCCTGGAGAGTTATCGTATGAAATACAGCCTGCACGTATCGACTCGGATTTCCGATTGGAAATTTATTAAAGAGCTTGAAGATCTCGGTTACGACGCCGCTTGGATACCTGATTCACAGATGATCTGGTCCGATTGCTACGCGACAATGGCGCTCGCTGCAGCGAATACCTCGCGAATTCGACTGGGTACGGGTGTTGCAATACCCGGGACCCGAATCGCGCCGACCAGCGCAGCGGCAATTTCGTCGATTAATCAAATTGCGCCGGGTCGCATCTTTTGGGGGGTCGGTACGGGGCATACGGCGATGCGTATTATGGGCCAAGATCCGATGCCAATTAAGGAATTTCGCGAGTACTTGCGGGTAATGCGGGCGCTACTAGATGGCGAAGAAGTCGATTACACCTATCGCGACAAGAGTGCACCCATTGTATGGGGCGATCACGGCAAGGGGTTTCGCAATGTTGAGGATCGTATTCCGATTTATGTCGCCGCAAACGCGCCGATGGCATTGCGCACGGCTGGAACAATCGGCGATGGCCTGATCGCTGTATTCAATGAGCAACCTGATGTTCTCAACTACCACATGGAGAATGTGCGTAAAGGCGCAGAGAATGCTGGCCGCACGTTGCCAGACGATTTCCATTCCGTGTCATTGACTAACGCGGTGATATTACGCCCCGGCGAAAAACTCACCGACGATCGCGTTATCGATGACGCGTCGTCGTTTGCAATTGGCGCACTACATTTTGTCTACGAGATCTGGCAGTACCGACAAGACGACGCTGTCGTGCCGGATTACATGAAAGGGATCTGGGAAGACTATCTTGATCATGTAAAACAAATGGACATTCCAAAGGAGAAAATCCACCAGGAAGTCCACATCGGGCATTGCTCGTTCTGCCCGCCATCGGAGCGACGTTTTATCACCCCTGAAATGATTGAGGGCACGGCCATGGTCGGTACGCCAGAAGAATTGGCTGAGAAAATTCGCATGGCTGAAGCGGCCGGCTTGAAAGAGGTGAGTCTGTTGCCGGGTATCGATTATGCGCGCGAGACGGCACGCGACTTTATGGAAAAAGTCGTGCCACTCGTGTAGACGAGGCAAGGTATCGAACCACCCACGACGTGTGAATGTGGCGGATTAAGATGCGTTGCTCGGTGGGGAAATTCTCATGACAACTGTCGAACTACAGCTCGCCGCTAGCGTTGATCTCGACGTACTCGAAACCATGGTCGCAAGTTATCATGCGTTCGAAAATATTAGTCTCGACCCGGCGTCCCGCAGGCACGCGCTCAAAAGCTTACTTGACGACGAACATTTTGGCCGTATTTGGACCATTAGTTCCAAACAACAGACTGTTGGGTACATCGCGTTATGTTTCGGCTACAGCATCGAGTTTGCTGGGCGCGATGCTTTCGTAGACGAGTTCTTTATCTTGGAAGATTTCCGCGGCCAGGGCGTTGGTCGGTCGGTACTGGGCTTGATTGCTAAAGAAGCAGCAGCACTAGGCATCGCGGCGTTACATTTGGAAGTCGCCAAGGACAATCACCGAGCCGCGAATCTATATGCCTCGCTCGGATTTGAGGTGCGCGATAAATATCGGCTGATGACGCGCCACTTAGGTCGGCACTAGTTGCAATTATGATGTTCGAGGTGCGCCATTGACCAGTCTAGACAAATCGCTGCGCTTGCTACCCCTGTTGTTTGCGAGCACTATCATTTCTGTCGGATAAGCCAAGGTGATTACATGAACGAACACGATCGACCCATTTCGCGAGCAATGTTTTTGTTACTTGTCACCGTCGGCCTTTGCAGTTGTGGTTCGGACACCACGGTGGTTAACAAACAAGCACCGAAGGATAGTTGGTACATGGAACCGCCGAGCGATGGTTCCAAGATCGAACAGGTCGATCGCGCGACGTATGCGCCCGTTATTGCGGAGAGAATTGCAGAAGCGGAGACGTTCTTATCAGAAATCGGAACGTCTCAAATTAGCCCCGGCGAAGTCGCTTATTTTGTCGGTCGTGAACTCGACATGCCATTCGTCACTCGCCCGTTTTTGATTCGCGGACTAGTGCGAAGCGCAAGTACCCAAACCATTCGCATTCATGGTGATGCATTGTGGGTGGCAAGCGACGACGAGGCATCGGATACCTCACCTTTACGTCGTCAACCGTTAGTGCTGATCATGCAAGGGGTACCGGAGCTCGTGTATGTCACGACCGGGAAATAAACGTGGCGAGAAAATCAAGTCAAATTTGTTGGACTAAGCGGCTGACTCGAATGGGTGGCTCCTAGCCAATCAACCCGTTTTTTTACCGCACCACCGACTAAGGGCCTTCCATGAAAAGTGAATTACCGAAATCCGCGCAGGTCGTTGTACTTGGCGGCGGGATTGTTGGCTGCTCGGTCGCATATCATCTAACCAAAGTCGGGATTTCCGACGTCGTCGTGCTCGAGCGCAAAAAGCTCACCTCTGGAACCACTTGGCACGCGGCCGGGCTCGTCGGGCAATTACGCGGCTCGCAAAACATGACAAAGCTGGCGAAATACACTGCTGAATTGTACCGCGCTCTGGAAGCTGAGACGGGCCAGGCAACAGGGTTTAAACAACACGGTTCGATCTCCATTGCGACTAGCGCGGGTCGCTTTGAAGAACTAAAACGAATGGCCTCCATGGCGAAGGTATTTGATCTCGAGGTGAACGTGCTGTCACAAGAGTCCGTCGCCGAACGCTACCCGTTAATTAAGACCGACGATGTTGTCGGCGCCATACACATCCCATCGGATGGGCAAACTAACCCTGTGGATGTCACTCAAGCTCTGGCCAAAGGTGCGCGTAACGGTGGCGCGAAAATATTCGAAGATACAAAAGTGACGTCGATTCATCGCGACGGTCGACGAATTACAGGGGTGAGCACGGAACGTGGCGACATCGAGGCCGACGTTGTCGTCATTTGTGGCGGCATGTGGTCGCGCGACATAGCCGCGAGTATCGGCGTACATGTACCTCTACATGCGTGCGAACACTACTACATTGTTACCGAGCCGATTCCTGACTTACCTAAAAATTTACCCGTATTGCGGGATTACGATGCGTGCGCGTATTACAAGGAAGATGCGGGAAAAATATTGCTTGGCGCATTCGAGCCCCACGCAAAACCGTGGGGAATGGACGGGATCTCCGAATCGTTTTGTTTCGATGAATTACCGGATGACTTTGAACATTTTGAGCCGATTCTAGAAATGGCAATGGAACGGATGCCGTTGCTCCGGGACACCGGGATCCAGACATTTTTTTGTGGCCCGGAAAGCTTTACGCCAGACGTTCGTTATCACCTCGGCGAGGCACCCAATGTCGATGGTTGTTTTGTTGCAGCCGGGTTGAACTCCATCGGGATCCAATCGGCCGGCGGCATAGGTAAGGTGTTGGCGGAATGGATCAGGGATGGTTATCCGTCGATGGACCTGTGGGAAGTCGACGTACGCCGCAATTTACCCTTTCAAACAAATCGTAGCTACTTACACGACCGGGTGAGCGAAAGTCTCGGTTTACTCTACGCAATGCACTGGCCATTTCGACAGTTTGAAAGCGGTAGAGGAGTTCGGCGATCACCGTTTTACGACCGCCTCGTCGCGGCGGGCGCCTGTCACGGTAGTGCGTTTGGTTGGGAGCGTCCGAATTGGTACGCACCGAAAGGCGTAGAACCGCTGTATGAGTACAGCTACGGACGGCAGAATTGGTTTGAACACAGCGCTACCGAACACCGTGCTGTGCGCGACAATGTTGGTTTATTTGATCAAAGTTCATTTGCCAAGTTTCGACTTCAAGGTCGCGACGCCATGCGCGCCTTGAATCGAATTTGCGCAAACGATATCGACGTCGCAGTCGGGCGTGTCGTTTATACACAGTGGCTAAATGGTCGTGCCGGTATTGAAGCTGATCTAACCATTACCCGGCTTGCAGAAGATGATTTTCGCATCGTCACTTCGGGTGAAACCGAAGTTCGAGATTTCTCCTACCTAGAGCGCAACATCGATGGTTCAGCTCATGCGCATCTGTACAACGAAACATCTGCGCTCGCGGTCTTGTCCGTCATGGGACCGCGTTCTCGGGCGCTATTGCAAAGCTTGAGTCCCGACGATCTGTCGCATACTGCGTTTCCGTTTGCGACAAGTCGCGAAATAGAACTCGGTTACACGAGGGTGCGGGCATCGCGCATAACTTACGTTGGCGAACTGGGTTTCGAACTCTATATCCCAACAGAATTCGCGCTCGGTGTTTATGAAAAGTTGATCGAACAGGGCTCTTCATTTGGCTTGGTCCACTGTGGCTATCACGCGTTGAATTCATTGCGCATCGAAAAGGCCTACCGACATTGGGGACATGATATTGCGGACGAAGATTCTCCATTAGAGGCTGGACTGATGTTTGTCGTCAAACTAGACAAAGCGGGTGGCTTTATCGGCCGTGACGCTTTGATGCGGCAGATGGAACGTGGGCGAGAACGTGCGCTCGTCCAGTTTCAATTGAAAGATTCAGAGCCGTTGCTCTACCACAATGAGCCCATTTGGCGCGATCAATCTATCGTTGGTTACATTACCTCAGGAATGTACGGTCACACATTAGGCGCGGCGGTTGGGTTAGGTTACGTTAGCGCCCCTACTGGCTCGAGTGCGGAAGATATTTTGTCATCGACTTATGACATTGAAGTTGCCGGTAAACGCATCCCGGCGATTGCCTCTTTTAGGCCGCTCTATGATCCGGGGAACGCTAAAATTCGTGCTTAACCTGTTGGTCACAAACAAGACACAAGCTATTTGAAACGGAATGTTACTCGCGCGAACGAGAGTACCTGGCGAGAGGAGATACGAATATGAGTGAACCAGCAGAAAACTCTAAATCCGATCCCGACGCACTCAATCTCGACGCGTTGTGGATGCCGTTTACCCACAACCGATACTTTAAAAAGAATCCGCGTATCGTGACGCAAGCGGAAGGCGTTTATTACACGACCGACGACGGCCGCCAAATCATCGATGCGCTGTCCGGGTTGTGGTGCTGTAATGCCGGCCATCGTCACCCGAAAATTGTCGAAGCGGTTAAGGCACAGCTCGATACCTTGGACTACGCCGTCGCATTTCAGGCGCATCATCCAAAAGCATTCGAGTTGGCCGAGCGCCTTTGCGATGTCGCGCCTGAACCGTTTAAACATGCATTTTTTACCAATTCTGGTTCCGAGGCCTGCGATACGGCATTGAAAATTGCGCTCGCTTACCACAAAGCTCGTGGCGATGGAGGCCGTTTCCGTTTTATTGGTCGGGAAAAAGGCTATCACGGGGTCGGATTCGGTGGCATGTCGGTCGGTGGCATGATGCCGAACCGCAAGGCATTTGCGAGCGCTATGATCCCCGGGGTCGACCACCTACCGCATACGCTTAATTTGGAGCACATGGCGTATACGCGCGGCCAACCCGCGTGGGGCGCCCACTTGGCGGAAGATCTCGCGCGACTAATCGCATTGCACGACGCCTCTACGATTGCCGCCGTCATCCTTGAGCCGATGCAAGGATCCGGTGGGGTCATCGTACCGCCCATTGGCTATTTGGAGCGGATACGGGAACTCTGTACTGAACACGGGATCGTGTTGATCTTCGATGAAGTGATCACTGGCTTTGGGCGTATCGGTGAAATATTTTCACCCGATCGGTTTGGCGTAATGCCGGATCTCATTACGTTTGCGAAGGGAGTCACTAGCGGAATGGTCCCGCTCGGCGGGGTGTTGGCGACATCAGAAATCTATGATGCCTTTATGCAAGGCCCCGAGCACATGATTGAATTTTTCCATGGCTATACGTATTCCGGTCATCCGTTGGCTGCGGCTGCAGGTTTGGCCGCAATCGATGTCTACGAATCTGAAGGACTATTTGCGCGAGCACGGGAACTTGAACCGCTACTCGAAGATGCGATCCATTCGTTGCGCGGTGAACCGAACATCCTCGATATTCGTAATTTCGGTATGGCGGCGGCAATCGAACTCGCGCCGCGCGCAGGTGCACCTGGGGTGCGAGCGATGGAAATTTTCCACAAGTGCTACGACAACGGCGTGATGATCCGACACGGAGGCGATGTGCTTGCGATAGGCCCACCACTAACCGCGTCCGAAGATCAGCTTGGGGTTATCGTCGAAACAATGCGCGACGCGATTCGTTCGACTACTTAAGCCATCCGCCGGTCGCCTGCAACGACGCCTGGCGGCGACCATCGCTCACCCAAGAAGCAACCGCATAGCGCGACGCATCAATTTCTGTGTCCGGCAGCTGGATTTCCGCTTGATAACTGCCGTTACCAAATTGCAGTGGTCCCAATTGAGTGTCTGACGCTCGGAGTTTACCCGGTTAATCCCAAGCAAGAGAAACTTAGATGCAGGATCGGTGTTGGGGTTCAAAAATTCGGCTACTTTTCGATCTCGATGATTCCGGCGGCAGGACAATGAAACATCGGAACCGGTCCGGATTGGCGGCAAAACCAATCCGGTCGCGGGCGGGGCATATTTCCGACTAGCTTTCCGTCGGCGCAGCCTCGACGTGCGGCGAGTCGTCGCGCTCTTTGTCTCTATTTCTCCAACGTCCGCGACGATCTTCGCGCTTATCTTTCCAACGTTCACCACGTTTTTCTATCGACTCGGCCAATTTCACGCGTTGCTCCGGGATAAGAATCGCGCTGATGTCGGCAAATGCTTTCGCTGTTGCGAGAAACATTTTCTCGGCGTTCTGGGCCTGGTCTGCAGCGAGTTGCTCAATTTTCTGCGAGTCGAAATTTTCGCTGGTGAGGATAGTTTGCAAGGCGTTTTGCCCGTTCTTCATGTCCAACATAAATTGGCGCATGCTTGGTCGGTGTTGGTCCATGATTTCGCCGATAGCGAGGTGTTGTTCATCACTGACGTCGAGCTTATGCAGCAATTTGAACATTCGATGCGGACCGAAGTTACGTGACGTGTGTTTGAAATCTCGATGGTCACGTTCGACCGGTTCGGCGTTAACGAAAACAGGGCTAGTCAAGCCAAGACAGAGCGTTAGAATTAGTAAGTGTTTACTGCGTGGATATTTCATTGCATTCGACCTTGTAGCTGTTTCAATCACGAGGTGACGCCAGTTACTTTAGCGAACCACCGCGAAAATGTGGGTCACTCGCGCGTAACAGTTGGTATTTTCTATGTAAATGGTTGTAACCGTAGCGGCTCTGGGATCAGACTATGGCACACTCGTTCTATCTGACGAGATCACTTGAGATCAAATTATGCCAACGAAAATATGTCTCGTGGACGATGATATTTCATTTTGTGAACTTTTAAGTGAGTACCTCACGGAAGAGGATTTCGTGGTCGAGGTGGCGCATGACGGCCATGACGCGATAGAGAAACTTCAACGCAAGGTCAGCGAAATATTGATTCTCGATGTCATGATGCCAGGCATGGGTGGACTCGATGCGCTGCGCGAGATCCGCAAGTTTAGTGAAATTCCCGTATTGATGTTGACCGCACGCGGCGACGACATCGACCGCATAGTCGGACTCGAATTGGGCGCAGACGACTATGTGGCAAAACCCTGCAATCCACGTGAGATCGTTGCCCGACTACGGGCGATTCTGCGTCGGACCGGGGCGTCTGTGGCAGTGCAGGAATACGAAACGCTTACTGTCGACGACGTGACCCTGTATAGCTCAGAACGTGCAGTCCTATGTAACGATATCCCGCTCGAGATAACGTCTACAGAATTCGATGTACTAGAGATTCTTCTGCGCAATGCCGGAAAGGTGGTTGAAAAAACTGTCGTATCAAGCGAAGCGCTAAAGCGAACACTAGGACCACACGATCGCAGTATCGATATGCATGTTAGCCGGCTGCGCCGTAAACTGGGCGAATTGCCCAACGGAACTGAGCGCATAAAAACCATCCACGGCACGGGGTATCTTTACGTGCAAGCCTCGGGACATCACGTACAACCTTGACGGGATCTGATCAGGTCGAGGCAGTGAAATGAATCGATTGTTCGCGAAAATATTTGTCGCTTTCTGGATCACGACGATTGCGGTCGTGTTAGCAACAGCGTTTGCGACGATGCAGATAAACCGTTCGTTGAGTGAGGATCCCCTCCAAGCGCATTTCTTCCGAACCCAATCTGCATACGCCGAGGCTGCAGCGTCGATACTGGATTCGCAAGGACTAGACGCGTTGCGGCTGTGGATGCATGAGCTGCATGGGCCAGGCGGCGTGCATGGTCATTTGCAACTACTTGGCGACGACGGTTCGGCGCTGTTCGGATCGCCCAGCGCAGGCGACATTAGTGCCGCATTAGCCGCTAAGCGCTCTGGGGTCAGCTCGCCTGAGGTGATCAATGGTGTGTTTTTCGATCCGCTTTACGGACCAGATGGCGAACGTTTCTGGTTTGTCAGCGATATGCGACGCAACCCTAAGCTCGGACCGATGTTCCGCAATCCGGCGCGCCCGCGAGGCCCTACTGGCATACGCTTCGCGATTGCTATTCTGATAAGCGGACTGATTTGTTTTACGTTGGCGCGATACTTAACGATACCCATACGCCGCTTGCAAGCGGCAAGCGCTGAAATATCTAGCGGTAACTTCAAAGTCAGGGTCGATTCGGGTCGGGTCGGCGCGGTGACGAGCTGGGAGACCTCGGCCGCGACTTTAATCGTATGGCCGAACAA
>CAWLAW010000013.1:0-15607 GCA_963854885.1 Gammaproteobacteria bacterium
GCTGCATCGCCGAGAAACGCTCATCGTCGCGTAAAAATCCGAGAAATGTTCGCAGCGCCGCTGCCGATCCAGCGAGCGTCCCGTTGATGCCTTCTTCTGCGAGCAGCACGCTGCCCTTAAGTGAGTACTCGATACATTTCGCGCGCAGGCTTTCTCTTAGAGAGCAAAAATCGGGTAGCGAAGTAAAGTGGTAAAACGTGGCGATTAAAACTCCTGACATGAGTTCGAGTAGTTCCTTTGACAGTCTTTTTCCAGCGAGTAGCGTATCACGCGAGACCGAAAATCCGCACGAGTATCCCATTACCGGGAGAAGCGACGTCACGGCTGGAACACGCCGATGAGGAGGTTTCACCAATCTGCGCGATCCCCAGCAATCGAGCAGCATGGCCTGCAAATTTTTTTTATCCTCGCCGGTCAACATGATTAACTAAGGAGTCCTCCCGTTGAAAGCACTGATCGGTTTTATCGTGCTGCTGGTCGGGCTGATGGCATTCGCCTCGACAAAACCGAACACGTTTATCGTCGAACGCGCGTTAAGAATGCGAGCCACGCCGGATGGCATACTTCCGCTGATTAGCGATTTCGCGAAATGGTCTCCATTTGTCCCAAGGGACCCAGCGATGAAAGTCACATTAAGTCAAACGACGACTGGCATGGGAGCGACGTACGAATGGGCGATCGATTCGGCCTTAGGTCGAGGGAGAATGGAGATGACATGCGTTGTGGCACTAAAAGTGTTCGCTATGCGGTGCATCAATTCGAACCATCGATCACTTCAGATGTCGCCAAAATCTCTCTAGAACGTTTTGGCGATTTCAGCTTCTAATTCGCCTCTTCGTTCGCCTAGGTTCGTCGAATCTTTTTCTTTAGCATTGTTGCAGCAATCGTGTAGCCGCCGTCCGCACCGTCGATGAAGTGAATGTGTTGATCGTCGCGGTTGCGCACGTAACAAGACATGATGCTCGCCGGACTCGCATATAAGCCGAACAAAATCGACCCGTCGTCCTCCATCGCCTCGAGTTCGATGGTTAATGCGGCACGCTGATCTGGCGTGCCAGCAATAACGGTATTAATTCGGCCATCGATCGTTAAGGTATCAGACAGCTCCGGTACGCTCGCCACATAGCGCTGACCGTCTGCCGCGTAACGCATAAATGCAGGGCCGATAATCGCCGTACGTAGCCAATGCTCGGTCGCGTAGCGCCAATCGAAGCGGCCGAGCTTCACGCGCGTTTCTTTGGACAAGGCACTCGGACTAGAATCTAAATGTAACTGTTCCTTCGTGATTGGGTTTCGTTCGACGCGAGGGCCGTAAATTGTATCAATGTGATCGATAACTGCTTTCAAACCGTTCGCGGACTCAACTTGTTCTTGAACGTTGACAAGTAAACACACGACTTCGCCGCTTCGTTGAGGCGGCTTTATGCGATCCCATCGGCATTCCATCCCAGAGAGATCGAGTTGCTTATCAGACTGAGTCCGATGGGGATCTTCCGGTCCATCCGCGGCTTTAATTTGCTTCTCAGCCGACAATAACCCATCACCGATTACGACAGGAATTGAAAACGCGTTATTGCGAAAAAGTTTGGCGATGCGGATTGAGCAACCTTGCTCGTCTACATTGCGAATTGGCAGCGAGCCAACCCTTAGCACCATGGAATAATTCTGGCTCGTATTGTCGCTGTGTTCGCGCAACGCAACCAGCACCGAATCCAGGACAATTTCCGGGACGAGCAGCGTTGCGCCGTCACCACCAAAGAAAAACGGGATCTCAATGCCATGCGCATGAGCGATATTTAGAGCAGCAATAATGCTACCGGTAGCAATAAGGTTTATTTCTTCATGATGCCCTGCGGCAACGAGTTCAGTTGATCCTTTTATATCCGTGACGACGACATGCCAGCCTACCGGAACGCTAGCAAAGTGATCGGTATCTCCGAGTAGTTCGCTCACCGAGAGATGATGAACTGACAATTCACTATAGAATGATTCTTGTACGGAAGAATTCATGCGATGGATATCTCTAAAGCTAGGAACATAGTTGTCTCCCGGATCATGGATAATGTTGTATACAGTTCACCCACCTCGCAGACAAGTCTGTTGTTTAAGCAGTTGACATTGCCACGCAATCTCATAGTTGCTCGATATTCCCTTGCGTAGTGTAAACGCGATAGCTCGGCCAATTTCTGGACGCAGTCCCGATATCGGAGTAGCGTATTTTTAGTAGCGCAACAGAACCTATCATGTAATCGTATGGCTTCGGCTCGCGCACTTTTAAGTTCTAAAAACGGAACCCTTAATGACTGCTCGCATCTTGCCTGAGCAGTTTGAAGACCTCGCGCCGCATCTATCGTGGGCTCTGCCAACCGAATATGAACCACGGGCAATGCGTGCCAATCGTCCCATGGCGGATATAAGAATCTTTTACGATGCCATGCTGAAACGGATGGATGAGGTTAAACGGATGACAGCAAGCGGTACAGGCAAAGTTCATAGCTGGACGGTCGCACACCATCCTTATCATCCTGCTTTCGTTACAGAAGTCCCGTACACGCTCGTATTGGTTGAACTTAGCGAAGGCCCACGCGCGATGGGCCGTTTTGATGGCGAAGCCCTAGCAATTCGCGATGAGGTGCAAGGCGCGTTCATTCAGCGCGAGGGCAGCACTGATCTCGTGTTCTCGCGAACCTTTGATTGACTTGACGGCTAAGCGTACAACCGTAAATTAGGGGCGTTCGGGTCGCACGCTGAGATCGATCCTGGCGCGTTGCCGCACTTGGAAATGGGATCACGAACGCGTGCGCGCGTCGCCTTCACTGGTTTGAGGGCACTACAAGGTCGTGGATAATTTTACGACCGCTGTCTAGTAATTCCCGGCAACAAGCACCCCATTCGCGACAAACGCATCTATCTCAGCAGGGTTTTTACCCAGCACATCACGCAACACTTCCTGATTGTGCTCTCCGAGCGTTGGCGCCACGTACGGCAAATTAGCCGGATAGTCAGAAGTTTTTATCGGCATGCCGGGGATCTGAAAAGACCCAGCAATCGGATCATCTATTGTCCGTACCGTGCCGCGTTCTAAAAAATGTGGATGGTTGAGGGTATCGTTTACTGTTAAGACTGGTGCACACGGTACGTTATGCGCTTCTAATGCAACGATTGCGGCATCGACATCCGGGAATGTCTCTAACCACGCATTAATAATGACGTTAAGCTCGGGTTGATACTTCACGCGTTCAAGATCCAAGGCGAAACGCGGATCCTCGATGAGATCCGGCCGTTCCATGGCGCGACACAGATCCGGCCAATGATGTAGAAACCCAACCAGCACCAAGCATTTATCTTTCACCGGAAAAATCCCGACCGGACACACGTAGGAGAAATGTCGCCCGGCCCGAGTTGGCTTGGCCTCGCCCTCTGTTGCACTGGCTTGATGTACTCCAGCCTCGTGATAGTGGTAATAGCAATCGAGTAGCGCGATATCCAAAGCCTGGCCGCGTCCCGTGCGGTGGCGGTGGAGCAAGGCCGCAGCGATTGCAAACGCAGCGTGGGTGCCGGTACTAACATCCCCCAATCCGACGCTCGGCAAGATCGGCAACTCGTCAGGTTCGCCAACCATCGAGGTAATACCTGAATACGCCTGCGCGATGGGGTCGTAACCGGGTTTCGAGGACAACGGGCCGCTTTGACCAAGCGCGGAAATCGAACACAAAATGATGTCCTCACGTAACGTCTTTAAGGTCTCGTAGCCCAAACCCATGCCCGCTAACACGCCGGGTCGATAGTTCTCAACCACGACATCGCATTGCGGTACCAATTCACGGATCAATTCAATTCCTTCCGGTTTACGAAAGTCGACGCATAAGCTGCGCTTGTTAAGATTTTGCTGAATTAAATACAGGCTGCGTTCATTGCGCAGCTTCGAAATTCCCCGGACCATATCTCCGCCCGGGGCGGATTCGACTTTAATCACGTCGGCGCCCATTTCGGAGAATAGTCTAGTGCAGGTTGGACCGGCTAAGACGCGGGTTAAATCCAGAATACGGATCCCGGTTAGTAGATGTTCTGTGCTCAAAACACTCTCCTTATTTTATTAATTGTCTTCGAATTACTCTTCGGGAAAATGCGCAGATTTGACACATGTCATGGGCGTAGCGCCTGACGTAAAAGCTCAGCCGTTAAGCCAAAATATCTGAATGTGCACGCTGCAACCGCGTGACCTGGTCGGTTGCACCCATATCATTAAGCAATCGATGCGCATCGCGAATTTCTTCAGCTTTGTCCCATTCCTCGCCAAATATTTCAGCATAGCGCGCTTGGCGCTCATGCAAAAACGGTTGGGAAAGTCTGCCACCAGATCGATCAATCATCGACTGAACTTCCGCCAACGTCGTTCGAGAGACTTGTAAACGGGTCCGCGCGTTTGTTGCGGCATCGAGATCGAACACCCCGATCGGCGCATCGACACCTTTGATTGTCAAAGTGCCGAGATCCGCCAATTGGAAATAACCCTCGACTAAGCGAGCAGTATGTTCGCTAAGGTATACGTGGCCAGCTTCGGCAAGTTGTTCCAATCGTTGCGCAACACCAACCGTATGTCCTTGGGCAGTGTAATCCATGCGCAAGTCGTCACCGATTTTACCGACCACCACGATCCCGGAGTTAATACCCATGCGCACGCCGAAATCGATGCCTTTCTCCATACGCAGATCAACGGATAAGCGTCGCAACTCATCGCGCATTTGTAGCGCCGCATAGCACGCGCGTTGTGCATGGTCTTCGTGCGAAATCGGTGCGCCGAATAAAGCCATCACCCCATCGCCCGTGTACTGGTTAACCGTACCTTCGTAGCGATGCACCCCCTCAGTGAGCACGGCGAAGAAACGATCGAGTAATTCGTGCCAGTCTTCAGGGTCTAATTGACTCGCAAGCTGCATTGACCCCTTAACGTCGGCGAACAAAATTGTCACTTGTTTTCGTTCACCTTCGAGCGCCGATCGCGATTGCAAGATCTTCTCGGCCAAATGTTTTGGGGTGTAATCCGCGACAGAGCGCACGGGATGAACGACGACGGCACTAGTTTACGCTTCAGCTGCCGATGGCGGCGCAACCGACGACCCGCACTCGGAACAAAATTTAGCCGCCGGCTTCAGGTCGGCATCGCAACTAGCACATCGTGGAATTAAAGAAGTGCCGCATTGAGAACAAAATTTGTCGTTTTCATCGTTGTCGGTTTGGCAGTTTGAACAATTCATTAATTACTAAAGTAAATAAGGCGACCAGTTGATGAAGAGTGCGGTGTAAGCTTCGTGCAATCGAGCTTAGCGATTAAAGAGGCCACCCATAGAGATACGCGAGAAATCGAAGACCTTCTAGTCCTTGCCATCGAGCAACAACGGTAGCATGGCTGCATGAAAATCGTCGCGATTTTCGATCTACCACTAGGCGATCACTGACGAACGTTTGATTGGTAACAATTGCCGCGACGGCCGAGTCGATTATCCGCGTAGACGGATAGGCAAGCTGTCTACCCAAACTGGGCAAGTCTGCGCCACTGTTACTCGCCCAGCTTCCTAGGAGCGGGTGCGGATGCTCGTTGGATCGTAGAGCGGTTTTAGCGACGCTTGCGCACTGTAGGTGCGATCCGCTTGTTCGAGTTGGAACTCACCGGTGTTGATAAATTCTGCTGTTACCCCGGTGTCGTTATTGACGTAGCCCATTGCGGCGCACGCGCCTAGAGTGTGGGCGTAGCCGGACGACAAGGTATATCCGACTCTTTCGCCGTTGCGCAATATCGGTTCGTTGTGAGTCAATATTGGCTCAGGATCGCCGAGTAGAAACTGAACGAGGCGCGACTTTAGGGGCCCAGCGTCACGCTGCTTAAGCAAGGCCTCACGACCGATAAAGCCGTCGGGTTTATCCCACGCCGCAGTAAACCCAAGTCCGGCCTCTAACAATGTTTCGCGTGGTCCCATATCGTGCGCCCACTCACGGTAGGCTTTTTCGATGCGCAGGCTATTAAGGGCGTGATAACCGCAATGCTTTAAATCAAACGCCGAGCCCGCGGCGATTAACTGGTCGTAAACTGGCAACGCCATTTCAGTCGGAATGTACAACTCGTAGCCTAATTCGCCGGTGTAGGAAATCCGCACGGCCATCGCGCTTTGGTATCCGATCTCAATGTTTTGCATGGTCCCAAAAGGAAACGCCTCATTGGCGAAATCGGCGCTTGATATCGCGGACAAAAGTGATCGGGAATTCGGTCCTTGGACATTGAGCATGGCGTAAGCGCCGGTCACATCGGTGAGGATGCAAAATGCGTCCGGCGGGATATTCTCACTTATCCAAGCGCTGACATGAGTTTGGGTAAATGCCGCGGTAACGACGAGATAACGATCGTCCGATAATCGCGTAATGGTGAGATCCGCTTCGACCCCGCCGCGAATATTCAGGAATTGGGTATAGACGACTTTCCCAACGGGTACAGACACATCCGCCGTCGCAACCCGGTTGAGCACGCGTTCTGCGTCCGGTCCTTGAACTAATACTTTAGCAAATGAAGATTGTTCAAACACACCGACCGCATTGCGCACGGCGAGATGCTCTTCGCGGTTATTCTCGAACCAATTTTGCCGACCGAAATCGTATTCGTACTCAGGAGTTTGTCCGGGGGACGCGTACCAATTGGGTCGCTCCCAGCCGACCGACTCGCCGAAGCACGCGCCTGCGGCTGCAAGACGATCGTGGAGTACGGATTTCTTGACGTTTCGGGCTGTTTCCCACTGGCGGTTCGGCCAGTGCATTTGATAAGCAATGCCAAGTGATTCGACGGTGCGATCGACGATAAAAGATTTATTGTTTTGACTCGGTTGAATACGGCGAAGGTCAACGTCCCAAATATCCATCGGTTGCACGCCATCGGTGATCCACTGCGCCATGACGGAACCTGCGCCGCCGCCGGATAAAATACCCAGCGAATTGAAACCACAAGCAACGAATAGATTTTCTTTAAACGGCGCGCGTCCCATTAAGTAATTGTGATCGGGTGTAAAAGATTCCGGTCCACAGAAAAACTGTCTGATCCCCGTTTCGAGGAGGATCGGTAACCGTTGCATGCCGAGCTCGATGTGCGGCTCCATGCGTTCCCAATCCGGTTGAATTTCATCGAAGCAAAAATTGGTTGGAATGCCGTCGACCGCCCAGGGTGCGGCGACTGGCTCAAAGAAACCGAGCATAATCTTGCCGGCCTCTTCCCGGGCGTACGTGCCGCGACCTGGATCGCGAAGTATGGGTAATTGATTGTGTACCCCTTCGATCGGCTCGGAGATTAAATAGTAATGTTCCGCGGCTTGTAACGGGATATCCACCCCCGCCATTAATCCGACCTCACGGCCCCACATGCCTGGACACAAAACGACCACCTCGGCTGCGATGTCACCTTGGTCAGTGCGCACCCCAACTGCGCGATTATTTTCATACAAAACATCGGTAACGGCGGTGTTTTCAAATATTTTCACCCCCCGTTGACGCGCACCTTTTGCTAATGCCTGTGCGACGTCCGCGGGATTCACTCGGCCATCATCCGGGAAGTGAAATCCGGCGACGAGATCATCGACGTAGGCAAGCGGGAATAGGTGTTTAACTTCGGCGGGAGAAATTTCCTGATTGTCCACGCCAAAGGTCCGTGCCATCGCACATCCGCGGCGCATCTCTTCGGCTTTGTCATCGGACATCGCCATTTGAACGGAGCCACAGTTGATAAAGCCGGTCGCTTGTCCGGTCTCGGCTTCCAAATCGCTGTAAAGCTGTAGGGAATATTGTGCTAAGCGAGTCTGCGCTTCGGTATCGCGCAACGTCGTTATCAAACCGGCCGCGTGCCAGGTTGTGCCACTACTGACCTGCTTGCGCTCGAGCAGCACGACATCGTCCCAGCCGAGTTTGGCCAAATGGTACGCCGTGGAGCAACCGATCACCCCGCCGCCAACGACAATTGCGCGGGCGTGAGTCGGCAGTTCTTTGTTCGCCATCTTTGTTTACGTGCCAATCCGGTAGACAGCAGTGTTCGCTTGACGCGTCGTACCCATGATGTTCGCCGGATCGATGCAATTACCGACGAGATAAACTTCATCTGCGCACGATTGCCACTTATTCATCGAATCTAGATCGACCTTGAAACCGTTAGCTAATACGACGCACTTGCCCGGAATCAATTCTTCTTTGCCGTCGGCTGTCTCGACAATCACGCCATCGTCGACGACTTCTTTGTACTTCACGCTATCGCGTATGTCGACATTCATTTTCTCCAGTAGGTCGAATAAAGAGTTGCGCGTAAAAAATCCGACTGTTCCACCGATATGCTCTCGATCGTAGCGAGTAAGCATCGTCACTTTTTTTCCAGCCCCCGCAATGTGCTGCGAAATGTCACATCCCATGAAGCCACCGCCGATCACAATGCTGTCCTGAATTTCGGCGCGATGTTCGAGAAGGTCCATGGTCGTCATGACATTTCGATGATCGAGCCCTTTAAGTCCACGCGGTAAGCTAGATTCGTCACCGTGCCCGCTCGCGACGATTACCGCATCCGCGCCGAGTTCTTTCATCAACTGGGGCGTAGCCTCGGTTCCCGTCATCACATTAATCGGTAAGCGTTTGACTTCGCTGACATACCATTTAAACAATTTATCCAGATCGTGTTTCGCCGGTATCACACAGGCGGGAATTAACAATCCACCTAGCTCTTCGCCTTTTTCAATCAAGGTCACATCGTGGCCGCGGTAATACGCGGTGCGCGCTGCTTCCATTCCAGCAGCACCGCCACCGACGACCACAACCTTCTTCGATTCGCGCGCCGGCTTAAGTTCGTAAGTCGACTCACGCCCTTCGAGAAAATTGACCCGACAACGCATCGGGGTGCCAGGCAAAATGCTGTCGAGACAATCGTTGCAACGAATGCAAGGCCGAATTTCTTCCGGCTTGCCGGCCGCCGCTTTATTCGCCCAATCAGGATCGGCGGTTATCGCGCGACACAATGCTACGAAGTCGGCCTTACCGTCTTGCAAGATCTGCTCGGCAAACTCAGGCTCGTTAATCGCGCCAACGGCAATAATCGGTACGTTAACTTCCGCCTTAATCGCCTCAGCCAGGTGTACGAGATTTCCATAGGGAAAGTGCGTTGGCGCACAAGTATGTTCCCAAACCTCACCGGTACCCCCAGAAACTTCAATTGCGTCGATTCCGGCCTCTTCTAGCCATTTGCAGAATTGAATTGACTCTTCGAGGGTGACTCCATCTTCGACGTAATCTTCCGCGCTTATTTTGTAGATCAATGGGTAACGCGATCCAACCTTGGCGCGCGTTCGGCGCACAATTTCTAAGCCAAAGCGCGCTCGATTTTCTAGCGAGCCACCCCATTTATCGGTTCGGTGGTTCGCTTCACGGGATAAGAATTCCGCCGGCAGGTAGCCGTGCGCGCCGTGATATTCCACGCAATCGAATCCCGCACGCTGGGCGCGGTCCACAGCGTCGGCGAACGCGTCGAGAATAACTTCAATTTCTTCTTCGTCGATTGCGCGCGGCTGCACGCGAAAATAGCCGTCTTGTCGCGGCGAGGGCGCAACAGGCGTCTTTTCTTGAACCAGGCATTGGCGCCCAGCATGAATCAGTTGAATACCGGCCTTTGCACCGTTCATTTTTATCGTTTCTGCAAGACTCCACAATCCGCCCACGGCGTATTCTGAATCCAAGGTCGGTTCGCCATATTGCAGACGCGAATTCACTTCGACCGAGGAGGCTTCAACTAGACACAGGCCGACCCCGCCAGCCGCCTCTACGGCATAATGGTCAAGCAGTAACTGGGAAACAGCGCCGTCTTTAGGAGAGGCATAAAGCGTCGTATTTGCGGCTCGAATGATTCGATTCTTTAGATGCATGCTACCGATGCGAGTCGGTTCGAAAAGCTTGGTATACAATTTCCTGCCCCTTAAAAACTAATAATAAACAAGCACATGCCATCGTCTAGGCACGATTTCACGGTCGCAATAACGTTCGTTGCGTAATTTTTGAAGCGCCAGTATAGTCGCAAAACTGAAAAAAACAGGTCAGTATTTCACTTTAGAGACGCGATTGCGGTTCCAAACGAGGAGACTCTAAAGACGTTCGTTCGGATTAGGTTTAGGTTAAGAATCGGTCCCGGTCCGATTCTAAAAATAGACAACAGAGACGCTTGTTACCGTGTCCGACAAACCCTGATAGGGTTTCATTTAAAACAAGCAGTCAAGCTACTGCAATCGTAGCCTCAGCTCGTAAAAACAAGGAATTTATATGCAGTACGTACTCGGTGTCGATATTGGCGGCACTTTTACCGATTTTTCATTGCTCGATGGGGACGGCCAGATCTCCTTATGGAAAGAGTCTACGACCCCTCGGGATCCGGCCCAAGCGATTCAACAAGGCATACGCGCGCTGGCCGAGCAGTCGGGATCTAACCTCGAAGATTTTCTGCATAAAATCGATTTATTTGTTCATGGACAGACAATTGCGACGAACACGGTCATCCAACGCAATGGGCCGAAAGCCGCATTGTTGTGCACCGAAGGGTTCCGTGATGTCATTCATTTTCGCGACGGATTCAAACCAGAACGTTACAACATTCAACTGCAGCCCCCGGAAGATTTTATCCCGCGGTACTTACGCTTGCCGATCACGGAGCGGACGAATTATACCGGGGAAATCACGAAACCCTTGGATGAAGATTCGGTACGTGCCGCGGCGAAAACGCTGCGCGACGAAGGCGTCGAATCTGTCGCTGTAGCGTTTCTGTGGTCAATAATTAATTCTGATCACGAGCAACGCGTCAAAGCCATTCTCGAAAAAGAACTACCTGGGGTGCCGGTCGTTTTGAGCTCTGATGTGCTACCCATGATCCGTGAATGGGAGCGGACTACTTGCACAATACTTAGCGCCTACGTCCTGCCGGGCATCGCACAGTACATGGTCGAACTCGAAGAATTTTTACACGGCAATGGATTTCAGCACCCGTTGCTCATCATGCAGCTCAATGGTGGCTGCTCAACGGTTAATAAAGTACTCCAGCGCCCGATTAACTCGCTCGCTTCCGGGCCAGCCGCCGCACCTGTAGCGGGACTATATTGCTCACAACGGATCGGCATGCAAGACGTGATCACCGTCGACATGGGTGGAACCAGCTTCGACGTCTCGATGGTAAGTAATGGTGCGCCTGAGCTCACGCGAGAATTACGCGTTCACGACATGCCTGTCGGGGTCGCGGCGGTCGACGTACATTCTATTGGTGCAGGTGGCGGCAGTATTGCCTGGATCGATAAAGGTGGCGCATTGCAAGTGGGCCCGCAAAGTGCCGGAGCAGAGCCAGGTCCGGCGTGTTATGGCCAAGGCGGCGACGCCCCAACGTGTACCGATGCGAACGTCGTACTCGGCTACATTAATCCCGATTATTTTCTCGGTGGCCGTCGCGAGATTGATCCCGCGCTCTCCGAACGGGCGATCGATATACATGTCGCGCAACCACTCGGATTATCCATTCCGGAAGCCGCTCACGGAGTATTTCGGATCATCAATAACAACATGGTCGATGCAATTCGAGTCGTATCAATTGAGCGCGGCATCGATCCGCGCAATTATGCGCTCGTCGTCGGCGGCGGAGCAGGTGCAATCCACGCTGGCATGCTCGGCCGAACCTTGGGCATGAAAAAAGCGATCATCCCACGCTATAGCGGCGTCTTTTGTTCGTTTGGCATGATTGTTAGTGATGTACGACATGACTACATGCAAGCATTTGCCGCTAACACCGGTCGGTTCGACCTGGCCGGCGCTAACCAAGTTATTGCCGATTTGGAACGTCGCGCAATGGAGGACATGGTCGAAGAAGGCTTTCCGGAAGGGGAAGTTACCCTGAGTCGCTTTGCCGACGCTAAGTATCCGGCGCAGATTCATGAACTGACAATCCCTATAAGCTCAGATGGCCAACTCACCGAAGCGTCGATAAAAGAGATGGAACAATCCTTTCACGACCTTCACGAACGAATGTTCACCTATAATGTCAGTGAGAGTCCGGTAGATTTGTTTCATTGGCGGGTTGTCGCGCACCGCAAAGTTGATTCTCCGGATACCCCAGAATTCGCGCAATCGACAAAACCAGTCGAGGACGCGGAAAAGGGCACACGGCGGGTTTATTTCGGCGATATTGATGATTACCGCACGACCAAGATCTTTGATGGTGATAAATTGGAACGCGGCATGAACGTACCCGGACCGGCCGTCGTCGAACAAGCCAATACGACGATTGTCGTATTCCCGGGCCAGCAACTTGAAGTGAATAAATTTGGCGATTTTGAGTTAAATCTTTAAATGGTTTTTCGCGGCGTAAATGCCCACCACGTGGTGGGCAAAATTCGCGTTGCAAATTTGTAGTTGAACCGTGAGACACGACAGAACCGTCGGGCATCGCGGGCTGAAAAAGTATATGGAGAAATAATCATGAGCACTATAGACCCAGTCGATAATCTCGGATTAGGAAACAACGGTATCGGATTGTTGGCCGACGAGAACATTGATCCCATTACGTTCTCAGTGATTCTTAATCGATTCAATACGATCGCTCGCGAAATGACCTTGGCGCTCGAATACACGTCCTGGACATCGATTCTCGCACTGGCCCGTGATTTCTCCTGCGCAATTTACGACGTGCACGCTCGCCAAGTCTGCATGATGGATGCGCTGCCAATTCACACAAACTCGTTGCACGTTATTTTGCGTTCAATGGTTAAAGCGTTCGAGGGCAACGTCTACGACGGCGATGTCATTGTTAGCAACGACCCTTACAGCGGTAATACGCACGTTGGCGATTTCGTTACGGCGTGCCCGGTGTTTTACAAAGGTGAGCATCTCTTTTGGGCCGTAACTAAAGGCCACCAACTCGATTGTGGGGCTTACGAGGCTACGAGTGTTGCGCCCAGCGCAAAAGATGTTTGGCAGGAAGCCTTGCAACTACCGCCAATAAAATTTTATGAGAAAGGCGAGCCTCGGCAAGACGTGATCAATATGTATCTCGCGAACGTCCGCTACAAAGAATTGCTTTATGGCGATCTGAAAGCGCAGCTCGGTTCAATTTGGACCGGCAAGCGGCGCATGATTGAGTTAGTCGATGAGTATGGACCAGAGGAATTGTCCAACTATATCGAGGCGATTTTGGATTATTCCGATCGCCGCACGAGCGAAGAAATCCGCAATATTCCGGACGGCACTTACGAAGCGGAATCGTGGATCGATTCTGACGGCATGGGCAACACAGATCTTAAAGTACGTGCTGCCGTCACCATAAAGGACGATCACATCCACGTGGATTTCGCCGGTAGTGCCCCGCAAGGAGCGGGTGGTACTAATGGCACCCAAGGGGTTATGGAAGCTTCTGCCGGGATCCCGATATTGACCGCAATTGACCCCGATATTCCGCATAACGACGGATGCCTGCGCCACATCACCTGTGAAGCGCCGGAAGGCTCGATTGTTAAGGCGAAATATCCGGCATCAACCGCTATGGCAACCTTATGCCCGGCAGGTCAGGAACAAGAAGTCGTGTGGAAGGCGCTCGCAAAAGCCGCACCTGAGCGATCGTCAGCAGGCTACGGTGGGTTTCATTGCATTCCATCTATTTCGGGGGTCGATGAACGCGGCGAAGAGCCAGCAGGCTGGGGAGCAATGTTCTTCAACGGCGGTTCAGGCGGTGGCGCATCAAAAAATGCCGACGGCTGGCCGCTCATAATGACGTCTTCTGGCATGGGCGGATTGAAGATTATTAGCACGGAGATGAGCGAGATGCTTTATCCAATAATGATGGATCATCATGAAATCGAAACCGATTCGATGGGCCATGGCGAAACCATGGGCGGTACAGGAATTCGGATCGAAGTGAGACCTTATGACACCCCGATGGAGTGCCACGCAACCGGAGACGGTGCATCGAACCCGCCGTATGGCCTATTCGGCGGCACCCCCGGAATCGGTGGCGGCAACTATCGAGAATATCTCGACAGCGGCAAGCGCGACTATTGCTCTAGTAAAGGCTATATGAAGATCGAACCGGGCGAAATGTGGTGTGGTGTTTCCTCCGGCGGCGGCGGTTATGGCGATCCGCTCCAGCGATCGGCAGAAAAAGTCTGTGAGCACGTGCGCGATCAAATCATCAGTTTCGAAACGGGACATGAGATTTATGGGGTGGTGATGGATGCCAAAAACTTTATCCTGGATGCGGCGGCAACTGAGGCACGTCGGGCAAAACTCGCAAACGAGCGTGGCGAAGTTACCGAAATCCAGCCGACCGTGCCTGGCTCTTCCACTTGGCTCAAAGATAATATGAGAGAAGGTGATAACTACCTGCTCGATCCGCTCCCTTGATACAGAGGTGCCGGCGGAACGATGGCTAGCAAGGACCGCCGTAAGCTCTAGGTGATCAATTTAGAGAAGCCGGGTAGCGGGCCGACTAGTGATCCTGCCGGCGACACCTTCGAAACGGGCAGCGATCCGGGCGAGTTCGACGGCGCAGAAGTCCGCTCTCTGCGTAAAGCACGGACTCTCTCATTGGTCGAACTGGCCGAAAAAGCGGATCTGTCTGTTGGCTATTTGAGTCAAATAGAACGCAATATCTCAACGCCGTCGGTCAAAGCGCTGGGTACAATTGCCCGAGCTCTCGGGGTGACGGTTGCCTGGTTTTTCAGCGGTGGCGATTTCGGTCCGATAGAAGAAAAAGGTGTTGTTGTTCGCAAGGCAAACCGACGGCGGATCATTTTCCGAGAAGGTTTTGTCGACTACCTCTTGTCGCCGAATCTAGATGGCAATCTCGAATTCATTCTCACGCATTTCGATCCAGGTGCGAGTACTGGCGACCAATATACGCATCGCGGCGAAGAAGGCGGGATGGTAATGAAAGGCCGTTTGGAAATCACGGTTGGCTCGCGTTCCTTTATCTTAGAAGAAGGCGACAGCTTCAATTTCCCAAGTTCGGAACCGCATCGCTACCGCAATGCTTTCGACGGCGAGACCGTCGTCATGTACGGAATTACGCCGCCGACCTACTAATCAACAGATCCTTCCTCGGCAAGCACGGTTAAGCGGATCTATTTCGCATCGTGAAATATGATCCCCAGCGTGTTGCGATTACCGGATCGGACTCGACTCACGCCGTGGCGCATATTCACTCGATAATACCCGCGTGATCCCTTAACCGGCCGATTGTGAACGGGGAAGATCACCGCATCACCTTGCTGAAGCGCGATTACTTCCGCCCGCGACTGCATGCGCGGGCGTTGCTCGGTCATGACAAATTCACCGCCTTCGAAATCAGTATTAGGATCGTTCAGTTGAACGGCGAGTTGCAGTGGGAAGATCGACTCACCATACAAGTCTTGATGAAGGCGATTGTAATCATCGGCTGCGTAACGCAACAGGAGCGGCGTTGCTTGAGTTTGCCCAACGGCCGCGCAGCTGTTTAGATATTCGGTGAGCCGATCGGGATACACTCGCTCGATACCCATTGCACTGTTCCAACGATTCGCAATAGGAGCTAGCCGAG
>CAWLAW010000014.1:0-15601 GCA_963854885.1 Gammaproteobacteria bacterium
TCGCGTTAGCCTCCGGTAACGTTTCTCGTCTAACGTTTGGTAATGTCGGCAGCCCGACGATTAATATCTATGCGCTCGATGGCAAGGCACCGACTGCTAAGGTAGAAGTCGCGGCAACGTCGTCGGTCGCCGCACTCGCGCCGAACATTACCGACGGTAAAATTACTTATGGTCAAGTTTGTGCGATGTGCCACGGCGGTAAAGGCGAGGGCGCGCTCGGTCCGAAACTCGCCGGAATAAAAGATCGCATGGATCACAATCGAATTGTCGAGTGGATTAAGAATCCGTCGGAGAAGATGCCGAGGCTCTATCCGTCGATGCTTGATGAGCAAAAAGTGATCGACGTGGCCGCGTATCTCGAGAAATTGTGATCTCTCGAGGCGATCCATTGTTCGGTCGTTGATCCACCCGCTCGCATCGCTTGGCGGCCAAGAATTTCTTCTTGGCATCGGCCAAGTCGTCAACCTCGTCAATAC
Organism: Gammaproteobacteria bacterium; assembly: GCA_963854885.1. Classification (GTDB taxonomy): domain Bacteria; phylum Pseudomonadota; class Gammaproteobacteria; genus UBA11873. Next base: position 477 of record CAWLAW010000014.1, read on the forward strand.
ATTTGGATCGAGTTTTTCGTCCGGGTTGTTATTGTTCGACGGCGGCGACAGTCAGGGGATCCGAGAGCAGGAATTGTTGCAAGAGCTAGTCGACAAAGGACTAGCAATCTAAGCGGGATATTAGCGATGCCAGGGTGGTAACCCTGACATCGCAACCGAAGCATTCGGCGTCGTACCTAGTGTTTGTAATCCGGACATTTCTTGTCCAGCATCCGAAGCAACGCTGGCCACGCAAGGGCATCAAGCGACCCGGGAACCATTAAGCTTTTGGCCTGCTCGCGCGTCGTTTGTAGCGATTTTTCCGACGGCAAATGCAACTTCGCGCCTCCCGCCAGTGCCCGAACCTGCATCGTGCATGCACGTTCTAATGTATATAGCATGAGAAAGCAGTCCGATACGGCTTCGCCTGTCGCAAGGGTGCCGTGATTGCGTAATATCAACAGTCGCTTGTCTGCGATATCGGCGACCAGCCGTTCACGTTCACTTAAATCGAGCGCCACGCCTTCAAACTCGTGATAAGCAATTTGGTCGTGGATCACCATCGCCGTTTGCGTCACCGGTAGTAAGCCATCGGCCATGGTGGACACTGCAACGCCGTCGTCGGTATGCAAGTGCATCACGGCTTTTGCGTCTTCACGGGCCATATGGATTGCGCTATGGATACAAAAACCGGCTGGATTGACGTCGTACCCGTTGGACAGAACGACGTTGCCGTCGAGATCGACTTTCACTAAATCCGACGCCGTTACTTCGTCAAACATCATGCCGTATGGGTTGATCAAGAAATGATGTTCCGGCCCTGGAACGCGTGCCGATAAATGCGTGAAAATCATATCCGTCCAACCGTAATGGTCGACGAGGCGGTAGGCGGCCGCAAGATCGACACGCACTTGCCATTCGGCGTCGCTAACTTGTGAACGGATATCGGATGGTCTGTGTAGCGCCTGAGCCATAAGTCGTTTTTCCTTAAAGTTTCCCAACGCCGGATCGGTAATTCTGTGGGCCGGCCTGATTATAGGCATTATGCCAACATATTGCTGCGATTGTTGCGGCGGCAAGCGTCGGATTCGACACTTCTCATCCGCCTTCGAATCGTTTAGCTTATAAATGCCCGTGCCCACCTGAGTATCTGCGAAAGGGCGTTTAAGACCGGACCTTGCCAGGAATATTGCCAATGAGTAATTTTGTTTTCCAAAGGCCTCTCGATGAATCGCCGAAACAAAACCGCGAACCCATATCTGGAAGCTGTAGTGATTGTGGCGCCGAGGAACTCATGCGCTATCCCGTTTTATCAGAGGGTGGCTGGTATATGGTGGTCAAGTGCCAATCTTGCCTGTGTTCGATCAGTCGCGAACCGTGGCATCGACTTGGCCACGTTCGCTTACTAACCGACGATTTAGATTGAGAGGCATGCCGATATGATGGCGGTTGATGTAGGTGGCACATTTACGGACGTCGTAGCAGTCGACGGCGGCATTATTCGTACCGCAAAAATTTCAACCGACGTCCATGAGGTCGACCGTGGAGTGCTCGAGGGCGCGCAAGAACTTTCTGTCGAAAAATCCACCGTGTTCAACCACGCGAGCACCCACGGGCTCAACGCGATCATCACACGCTCGTTGCCGAAAATAGGCTTTTTGACGACCCAAGGACATCGCGATATTCCCGACATCGGCAGGGCTTGGCGCCCGCCAGAGGCGCTGACCGATCCGACCTGGCGGCGTTCGTTTGGTGATGCGAACAAACCGTTGGTCGAACGTTATTTGCGTCGTGGCGTGGCGGAACGAATCACAGCCAGTGGGGAAGTATTCACCCCCTTGGACGAGGCGCAAGCGCGAGCTGAGATACAGGTATTGAAACGATGTAACGTCGAAGGGATTGCGATTTGTTTGTTAAATTCTTACGTCAACGACTCCCATGAACGTCGCATTCGGGAATTAGTCTTGGAAGAATTGGGTGATATCCCGTGCTCGGTATCGAGCGAAATATCGCCGCTTGCCAAAGAGTACGCGCGCGCATCGACCACCTTGGTCGATGTATTTATGAAAATAATTTACGCAGCCTATGCCGAGCGTCTGGACACTGGATTGCGCAAGCTTGGGTTTAGCGGACAATTAAATTTTGCTGATTGCGCCGCGACTTTGGTGCCAGTTGCGGATGCCATGGCGAATCCATTTCGCGTTGTTTTCGCCGGGCCTGCAGCAGGAACCGTCGGCAGCGCGCATTTTGGGTCATTGATCGGCGAACCGAATATGCTCTGCGCGGATGTTGGCGGCACGTCGTGTGATATCTCCTTGGTCACAGGGGGAGAGCCATTTGTTAATACGACATTTGAGATAGAACACGACCTGGTCGTCAACGCTTTATCGAACGACATCTCAAGCATCGGCGCCGGTGGCGGTAGTATCGTTGCCATATCGCCAACCGGAGACGTAACCGTCGGACCACAAAGCGCGGGCGCCGATCCAGGCCCTGCGTGTTACGGACGCGGCGGCGAAGTACCGACCATGACAGATATTTGCGTTCTCGCCGGACTCATCGACCCGGATGGTTTTGCTGGCGGAAAAATGAAGCTGAATCCCGACGATGCGCGGCGCGCAATAGAAAACCTCGACTCCCCGCTCGCATTCCCACAACGAATTCGCTACGCCTACGACATTGGCCTGAATAATATTGCCGAAGGTATTTTCAACATCGCGGTTAAAAACGGTATCGACCCGCGGGACTACACGCTAATGGCATTTGGTGCTGCAGGCCCATTACTGCTGCCTGCGATCGCCGACCTCATTCATGTTCGCCGCGTTGTTGTGCCGCCTCATCCAGGTCTCTTCTCGGCGCTTGGATTGCTAAGCGCCGATCAATCGTACTCAAGCAGTCAAAGTGCATACACGATTCTTGAACCGTCTAACGCGGAATCGATTGATGCAGTTTATCGCGAGCTCGAAGCCAAGCTTTTGCGGCGCCTCGCGAATCCCGACGAAGTGACGATTAAGCGCTCCTTCGACGGACAACTAGTCGGTCAAACTTGGGAGACACCGTTCGTCGACGTACCGTCGGGTCAGATCACTGAAAATGCGATCCAGGTAATGGTTGATGGCTTCCATCGCGCCTATGCGGAGCGCAACGGTAACCGTTTCGAATCGATAGCTGTTCAGGGCGTGACTTATCGAGTGCACGCCGTCGTCCCAACGGAGAAGGTTCGCTACAAGCGTTTGGCGGAGCGGCAAAATGATCCATTAAGAAGTACCGGGACAACGATTCTTCGCTACCTCTCGGACGCTGAACAACTCGCGCAAATTTACCCGCGCGAAGCCTTATGTTTTGGTGACGAGATCATCGGTCCGGCGATCATCAGCGAGCCGTTGTCGACCACTTATATTACCCAACATCAAATCGCGCGAATTGGTCATTACGGCGAAATCAGTATTGAGCGAGACGGGAGTTCACAATGACGCAAACTGCAACCAGCACTTCTGTCGATGGTGGGGTGGCGTCCGCGAGGCTACGAGATTGGAACGATGAGCAGTTTGAATCTGCGTATCAATGTGACCGGTTCACTGCGACGGTGCTAGGCAATCGACTTCGTTATACGGTCGAACACATGGGTACCGGGCTCATGTATAGCTCGTTCTCACCGATTATTCGTGATTGGTACGATTTCGCGATAACCATATCTGGGCCACCGGATCTGGGTTACCCGATGGTCGCCGTGAGCAACAGTCTGATTGTATTTGTCGGCACCATGGAAGATGCGGTGCGTAACACCGTGGAAGAATACGGTCTGGATAATTTGAAACCCGGCGACGTATTGCTGTGTAACGATCCTTATCGTGTCGGGACCCATGTAAACGATGTGTGCTTTATTCGCCCCGTGTTTATTGATGGGAGGCCGATTGCGTTCGTTAATTGCCGAGCCCATCAGCTGGACATGGGTGGGGTTGTCCCTGGTGGGTTTAGCGGTACGAAAGCGAACGTTTATGAAAACGGTTTAGTTCTCGGTCCGACATTATTGTTCGAACACGACAAACCCGTGCGCTCAACATTTTCCCTGGTCTTCGACAACACGCGGCTCGCCGCGTTATTAAAGCCTGACTTCATGACCATGTTTCAACAATTGAAACTCGGTGAGCGATTGCTTACCGAAAGCATTACTCGCTATGGAGAAGCGGCGTTCCGCGGCACCGTCCGATACAACTGCGATGCCTCTGCGGAGGCGATGCGAGAAGCATTGCAAAAGCTACCGGACGGCGTTTATTTTGCCGAAGATCAAATCGACGCCGACGGTGCCGGTGATGACGAGGAATTAACCGTACGAGCAAAAGTAACGAAAGCGCGCGGCCGGGTCGAAATAGATTTAAGCGGTTCTTCTCGTCAAGCACGAACGTGCATTAACGCTGGACCATTGGACGCTAAAACGGCGATATGCGCTGCATTTAAATTACTTTTCGACCGCGAAACGCCATTCACATCGGGTGCGTTTCGTGACATTGATATCGTTGTTCCGCCCGGTACACTGCTCAGCGCAATGCCGCCCGACGGCGCAATAATGCTCTATTGGGAAGTCACTCAAACGCTACTAACGGCGCTGTTGAGGGAACTTGGAAAAGCGATTGGCGAAGATGCATTTGGTGGCGACTACGGATGTGTTGCGGTACACAGTGCGAACGGATTGTCCGATAGCGGTGTGCCGTGGACGAACGTCGCAGTGAGCGGTGGCGAACATGGACCCTGGGGTGCGGATAAAGACCATGACGGCGACAGCTATAGCGTGATTTACATGGCTAACGCCTTGGACCCGGCAACGGAATCTATGGAACAAGAATCTCCCGTTTTAATGTTGCGCAAAGAATACGTTATGGATACCGGTGGGGCGGGACAAAATCGTGGCGGCGCTGGGGTGGCGAAAGACGCACTATGGCGCACCGACGCGGAGCACTACAGTATGTTGGTTAGAGTCAAAAAACCAACCGGTAACGGCGCGTTCGGCGGCGACGCTGGACGAGCCGGCGCCGCCTGGTTCTTCGAACCGGGTGCGAAAGCCCTAGATGATGCCTCAATAGTACCGATGGACGATGAGGTATACGCGGACTCCTTACCGATTGCTGGGGTGCTCGACCCAACAACCCTAGCACTTGATCCGCAAGGAAAATATTTCTATTTTGGCCGCGAACCCGTATGGCGTACCCGAGCTGGTAGTTTATCTCGCTATATTACCAACGGCGGCGGCGGTTGGGGCGAACCCTTTGCTCGCGATCCGGAGCGGGTCTTGCGCGACGTTCGAAATGGATACGTTAGTCAGAATGGCGCGCGAGAAACTTACGGCGTGGTGGTGGTCGGCGACCCTGAATTTGATCCCGAGGGATTAATCATCGACACAGTGGCGACAGCTGTGTTGCGCGCTGGCTAAAGGTCGCCGTCTATTTGACCTGCGCACTGCTCTGCAAGAGGCGGCTTATGTGCCGACGGTGATTATTTGTGGTGCATGGCGCCGCGACTGAATGCCCGAATTTAGTTTGGCCTAGTGCGTGCAATCGAACAAACTAAGTTTGCTTATTCGTGCATTGAATTCCCCTGCACAAATAATTTAACGGATAATAAATCCTTTGTAGCCACTATCTTTTATGTCTTCGCAAATCTTACGATAGTTGCCGACGCCGCCAATATAGGACAGCAGTCGACGCGGCTTGCCGTCAATATTGGAGCCCATATACCAAGAACTCGTTTTGACGACTAGCGTCGTGTCTGCGACTTCATCATGATGTGCGACCCATTCAGCTTCCTTTTCAGTCGTCGGTTCGATCTCGTTGTGTCCGGCATCCCGAACGTAACGAATGCACTCTGTTACCCAGTCGACCTGTTGTTGAAGACAGGTCGTCATATTGCATAACGCAGTCGCTGGCGCGAGCGGACCTGCAATGGTGAATAAGTTTGGATAGCCGCTCACCTGCAAGCCGAGAGTCGAGCTAATGTCTTGTCGCCATTGTTCTGTGAGAGAGCGGCCACTGCGCCCGTGGATATTCATCCGCGACAGCGAGCCGGTGCCAGCATCGAAGCCGGTTGCTAAGATCAGCACATCGAGATCGTATGTACCGTCGGCTGTTTCGAGACCCGTTGCGGTGAAACGCTCAATAGGCACCGAACTCACATCGACGAGTTCAACGTTTGCGCGGTTATATGCTTCGTAATAATTCGTTTCCAGGGGCACGCGATGTAGTCCGAAACCGTGCGTCGTTGGGATCAACTTGTCCGCAACACTCGGGTCGTTTACGCGCGCACGAATTTTCTTGCGCACGAAACCTGAGACCTCCTCATTGATCTCTTCGTCAAAGAATATCTCCTGAAAACTGCCGTGCCAAAACGTCAGCGAACCATCAGCCCAAATTTCCTCGAGAACTTCGAGGCGTTGACTCGGCGTTAAATCGCGGTAAGCGCGCTGATCGAAGTCGTGATCGAATCCGCCGAATGTCGTTTGAACGAGTTTCTTTAGCTCGGGATATTTCGCCCGAAACGCGGCGTGATCAGCGTCGCTATAACTAGGGTTGCGCATTGGAATCGTGTACTGAGGCGTACGCTGGAAGACGGTTAATTGCTCAACCTCGCTTGCCAAGGTCTGAATGACTTGAATGCCAGTCGCGCCCGTACCTACGACACCGACCTTTTTCCCGCATAAATCCAATCCGTCTTTCGGCCAGCGCGCTGTGTGCGTAATCAATCCCCTAAACTTCTCGTGATCCGGAAATGGCGGGGTGACCGGCGCTGAGACCATGCCAGTGCAGCTAATTAGAAATCTTGCGCTAATTTGCTTGCCGTCCTCGCAGTCGATGATCCAGCGTCTATTTTTTTCGTCATAGTGTGCAGCCACGATACGGGTATTGAATTGAATGTCTTTGCGCAGGTCGCATTTATCGGCGACATAATTTAAATATCGTTCAGTCTCCGGCTGGGCGGGGAAGCGCTCGCTCCAAGTCCATTCGTTAAGAATTTCGTCGGAAAACCAATATTGATAAATATACGACTGCGAGTCTACGCGGGCGCCTGGATAGCGATTCCAGTACCACGTGCCGCCGACACCCGTACCAGCCTCGAAGACGCGCACGTTCATGTCGAGACCGCGTAGACAATGCAGTTGGTACAAGCCTGCAATGCCGGCGCCAACGACGACTGCATCGAAATCAACATCAAGGTTGTCGGGGTTAGCGGTGTCGTTCATGGTTCTCTCCAGCGCACGTTCGATATTCTTGACGGCGATTTTAAAGCCGATGAGGCGGCTAAGAATTATATCGGCATTTGGCGGCTGAAGCAGGGCCGAAATGTAAAAATTCAATCAGTACTTTGGCTGCGTTCCGGGGTCTATGGCTTTCGTCACCGACGAAGATGAAACTTATCGAATTTATTTAGGCCGGATTATCCGAAATGGATACTACCGCACCTCAGCTGGGTACAAGATCTACTTCAGTAACGTTTCGTAGCGCTTATCCGTCAGCGTCTCGAGGAAGGCGATGAGCGCTTTGACTCGCGCCTGATCGATTGGTTGCCCTTGGTTTAGTAAATCCAAATCTACCGTTAAGGGAACCTCTGCTTCGCCCCATGGCTTCCCTGTCTCCGGGTTAGTCCGACTTTGTTGATTAATAACGGTGTACTTGTTGTAAAAAAGGATCGCAGTTGAAAGCTCTTTAAAGATTCCGTTGTGCATATACGGGGCTGTTACCGCGACGTTGCGCAGTGATGGAACCTTGAACTTCCCGTCGAGCGAAACGTCATCGACCGACGGATTGCCGAGCAAGCCATGATCGAGATATTCCCCAGCTAGACGATTAGCCGCGCGCAGTCGAATATTCGTGGGTAAGCCGATGTTGTGATAGCGATAGTTTGTAAAGGTTTCGCGTTTCGATGTCGAAGACGAATTGATCAAGTGGCAACTCGTACAGTTCGTTAACGGCGAAAAAAATAAGCTCCGGCCGAATTCTTCAAGGGCGGTCATTTGATATTCGCCGGCCAGAAAGCGATCGTATTTCGAACTAAATGGTGAGAAAAGTTCGGTTTTCTCAAATTCGCTTAAGCTTGCGCCGAGCGCCTCGACAAGTGCGTCGGCGTTGTCAAATAGTTCTTCCCCGTATAGACGGGTGAGAATTTCGATATATAGCGGGTTTTCCATAATCCGCTCTCGAGCCATCGACGGATCGCGAAGCGCGAGTTCCTTAGGATTAAACAGTGGTTCAATGGCTTGCACTCGCAATGAGGCGGCGCGGCCGTCGAGAAAAAAACCGCCGACGTTCTCTCCGTTAGAATTTCGATGGAAGTTTGGGGTAGCCGCGGCGTAGGCCGCTGACGGCGTGTTGCGATCGCCAATGGAATGGCCGTCATCTCCGATCGACGCAGCCCGATCAACATTATTATTCCGCAGATCGACGAACGCGGTGTTTGGATCATGGCAGGTTGCACACGACTGAGTTCGCTGATTCGATAAATTCGTATCGAAGAACAACAGCCGACCGAGATTCGCGAGATCACTTTCCTGGCATTCGCCGGTAGCGACTACGAGCGCTAGCGCGAGGCTTAAGCCGATTTTACGCTTGGCCCACGGTTTTCGCGTACTACCAAGACGCAGGCGTGCTAGCGGCCCACGCGAAACAATGACATTAATCAAATAATGGCGCACCGCACCATTCTAGCGCGAATAATGCTGGAGGGGTCGCAGCCTGTGGTTCCGTCGGGAGCATCTCGGGAAGTTATGCCGCGACAAAAAATTCCCGGAGATTTGCGTAACCTCGAACGGTTTATTTTTTTCGTGAAACGCGACATGATTCACCTTCTCTGTGCGAAATCATTCAACCCGATCAATAACAAACGAGGACCAGATCATGCCCCACGTTAATCGCGATGGCGTCAATGTTTATTACGAAAGTTTCGGCCAGGGTGTGCCGATTGTATTTTTGCACCCGTTTAGTACAAATCGATATATTTGGTCTAACCAGCTTCTTGATTTTGCGCGAACAAATCGCTGTATCGTTTCAGATCACCGTGGACATGGTCTGTCTGATAAGCCTGCAAGCGGCTACTCCATTAGTGCAATGGCGGCGGACCTAGTCGCGATACTTGACGACGCTGGGGTCGACAAGGCGGTTTTAGTTGGCAATTCAATTGGCGGAATGATTGCCATGCAAACGAATTTACTAGCGCCCGGAAGAGTCCTAGGGAATTTAATCTTGAGCAGTGGAACTAACATTGGTGCGGATACGCCGCCAGAAGCCGGAGAAGCGATTCAGGCGGATTGGCGAGGGTTCTTTAGCGGCTTGCTAGAAGCCGCAGTCTCGGCGAAATCGAAGCAAGAGAAACCAGAAATTCAAGCCTTTATGGAAGGTTGTTTTAGGGTGGAAGAGAATTTCACAGAAGCTGTTTTTTTCGGCAGCCTCACCGATCCTGACGGCGTGTTTAACTGGAATATTTCCGATCAATTAAAAGACATAAAAGCGCCGACCATGATTATCGCCGGAGCAGAGGACGGCGCGACAACCGTCGAGGTGAATCAGTTTCTGGCGGACAATATTCCGAACGCGAACATTAAGATATATAAAGATGTTGCGCATTTTTGCCAACTCGAGAAGCCGACAGATTTCAATGCAGATTTGAGAAATTTTCTCGCCAAGGTAGCCTAGGCTTCCAAGCCTAAATAGAGACGAACTCAGCCGAAACCAACGCGAGGGTAGCCTTGGTTTCGGCCTGAGTGTGTCGGCGTCGCTAAGGAGCCAACGGCGGCCGCAATCCGCGCCAGTCGGCCGCTTTTTCCCACACTCGCCCAGCGCGAAATAAAAGCGCTTCTTCAAAATGCCGACCGACAATTTGGAAAGACAGCGGCGATCCATTTTTATCTAGTCCGGCAGGTAAGGTTATTGTTGGCGCGCCTGTCATATCGTCCGGCGCGGTAAAATGGACTAATTCGTCCAAGCCACCTTCTTTCGAACACATCGAGGCATAGGCTTTTAAGGTCGGATTTACTTTCGCGAAAACCGGTTTTATCATCAGATCTATCGATTGAAAAATGTTCTCCATATCACCACGCAGTTCTCGCCGAACGATCTCCGCGTGTCCATACTCGAGGCCTGTCGTCGTGTTACCCATCTCTAGGAATGCGCTAAGCGGTGGCCCGTAGCGTCGCTTCTTCGACGGAAAGGTAGCGGCATGTGCGAGCGCCGCATCTACCCCACACAGTGGTCCCCAAGCCGCGTTCGCCGCATCCATCGAGGGCATTTTAATCGACACGACGACGGCGCCGGCGGCCTTTAGCGCACGGAGCGCACGTTCGATCGCGCGTTTAATTTCGGAATCAACTCCAGCGAAGGCATATTGGCGGTCGATGCCGATCCTCATTCCGCGGACCCCTTGGTTAAGACTTGCAAGGTAATCTGGTACCTCGAGTGCCGAACTCGTTGAATCATTTGAATCTCTACCGGCTATTGCTCCAAGCATCGCCGCTGCATCCTCAACCGAGCGTGTGAGCGGTCCGATGTGATCTAAAGTTTCCGATAACGGAAAGACACCGTAGCGGCTTACGCGTGCCCAGGTCGGTTTAAGTCCAACCAGTCCATTGCAGGATGCCGGAAAGCGAATCGAGCCGCCGGTGTCGCTGCCGAGCGCACCAAATGCCATACCCGCTGCAACTGACACACCGGTGCCGCTCGACGATGCACCGCTCCAGCGGTTGCCGGCCCATGGATTAATCGGCGGAGTAATGTCCGGATGATGTTGTGCTAACGCGCCTTCTGTGAGATGAAGTTTGCCTAAAATTACCGCGCCGGCGTCGCGCAAGTTGCGCACCACAGTCGCATCACGGTCGGCAACGGCATCGCTGCGCACTGGCATACCGGCGGTAGTGACATGTCCTTTCATGTCGCATAAATCTTTCACGGCGACCGGGACACCGTGCATCGGACCACGTAACTTGCCGTTCGCGATTTCGCGATCGGCGCGCCGTGCGTCTTTTAGGGCGTCCGCTTCGAGGACAGTGACATAACTTTGTAGTTTCGGGTCGAGATTTTCTATTCGACTAAGCAAGGTTTGAGTCACGTCCAGCGACGACACTTTTCGCTTGGCAATTTTTTTGCCAATTTCTACCAATCCTGCGTAGGGTAAATTCGAGGTCATGTCAGCGGCTCCTTAGTAGTTCGACGGGGTCGTTGGGTCAGACTAGCACTTCGACCAGGGATGTTGGACATTTATTTCCAGTCCTCAGACACTCGATGACGCGGGCCACTTGGGTTCGCGTCTATGCCAGGCGTGCGATCGAGGTTTCACCACGAAGGGATGTCGATGGCCGCGACAAATAGGCACCACATGTCAACAGAGGCATTGATGAAGTTCGCGACGTCTAAGTGTGCGCTCTAATCACAGGGAATTGCGCAATCAGCATCACGATGATGGGCTCATCTAACCTTAAACTATCATTAACCGTCGACACCAGCATCACGCAGACTTGCCCGTACCAGCGGATCGTCTGGGACGAATGCTGCTGCAATTTGAAGAAGTCGAGATTGTTCGATCGGGTTACCGTCAAGGTCTATGTAAAGTTTCGCAAATAGCGGAACAAACTTCGCGCGATCCTCGCTTTTGGCATAAATTTCGGCAAGCGTAACTTGAAAATCATCGTGATCCGGCAGTGAGTGTGTTGCGTGTAATGCCCACTTAATCGCTTCGGGCCATAATTCCGCAGTAACGCATCGCGCGATTTCGGCACGGATACTTACGGCCCCAGAATCGGAAAGATCGTCAATCGTTTTGTGTCCAGCAGGTTCCGGCAGGTAGCTTTCGGCGCTGTCCGTATCGACTCGTGGATCCGGGGTTTCATTCGTCGATGCTTCGTCCGTGCTTTTCGGCGGAATTACATTTCCTGCCGTCCATTCAGGAGGATCGTTGTCGGCGACGATTTTCCACCGAATCAGCGCGCCGACTGCGCCGAAGAATATGATCACAAGAATGATTTTTAATGTCGTCATGGTATCGTAAGTTTACCTTCGGTTCGGCGTACGGAGAAACATCCCTTGGCAAGATGGGCAGTCGTCTCCGATGTTTAGGGTTTTATTTATCATTTGTGGGTGAAATGCCATATTTAGCTACTTGCTCCCAGCCAACATCGGAACTCCGCAACTTCGCAACTGGCGTCGCCACGCTAATTTCGCGGTTCGCCGGTATTTTTCTTTTGATGAGTGACGGTTACAGATTAATTTCAAGACGCTTAGTTCGCAGGCTTCAGCTGTACCGGCGAGGGTTCTTATTGGGGTTATTTGGTCCACTGTTGGCGTGCTCGGTGAGCGACGATCCGGTTGATCTATTTCATAGCGGCAAATACGAACAAGCGTTTACCATTTTTAGCGATTTAGCCGCGCGAGGAAATACCCAGGCATGCAATTACTTGGGCACGCACTACTATTTAGGAGCCGGGGTTGAGCGCGATTTTGCTGAAGCGGTGCGTTGGTTTACCGTTGCTGCGCTGGCCGAAGATCCAAAAGGCCAACGCAACCTCGGGGTTATGTATCTGCGTGGACTCGGCGTAAAAAAAGATTACCATCAAGCCTATGGTTGGTTGTATTTCGCCCACGAGGGCGGAAACGTCGGCGCGAAAGAGTACCTCGATTTGATGAGCGACAATGTCACACCGAATGCGAGTAATATCGCCCGTCGCAATGTGCGTCGTCGGATCGAGGCGCAGGCGGCCGCATCGAGCAATTCCGACAACAACCCACCGGGTTCGTAGCGAAGCCCGGTGAATGACTTGCAAAATAACTAGCTGCTCAGAGCCCTGAGATCGGCGAGTGTTTTTGATGCTTCCGGACGCACCGAGTAATCCGGATCGATATCCGTCGCGCGGACCGTTCCATCAGAATCTACAACAATTCGCGCGGGTATCGGCAACATCCATTGTTGTTCGCCGCTGCACGCTGGCAAATCAATGCCGAAGCTCAAATACACTTCTTGAAGGTCTGCAGGAAGGTCGAAATTGATATCGAGACCCGCCGTAAATACACCTTTGCTATCACTCAAAATGTCGAATCCCAACTCATGTTTCTCGACCATTGGAGCGCTGAGGGCAGGTATTTGCGGCGTAACGGCGACTAAATTCGCGCCAAGCGCCCTAATTTCTTGGACAACATCTTGTAAAGCGTACAGCTCTACATTGCAGTATGGTCACCAATGACCGCGAAATATCGTCAATACGAGTGGCCCCTGAGCCAACAGATTGGTCGATCTAACGTGCTCGCCATTTTGGTTCGGTAAATCAAAGCTCGGAAGCTTGTCACCAACCTTAATCGCTCGGTCTAAAATTCCAGACGCGCGCAAGTCAGCCGTTGCCCGGGTCATAATTGCACGCTTCTCTTCAGGTATTTGCTTACTCGACGCAGTGCGAATGCCGTCGAGTTTCTCGGCTAAATTCATATTAAACTCATTTGCTTCGTTCGTGGATATCTCGCGATCCTACAAGGTGATAGAACCAGATGCGACTATTTACTTGGATTTCCACATGCCGATTGGCATCGACGAACCAGATGTGGCGTTCGGTTAAGCTTTTTGCTCGATGCGTAACCCGGCCTGCTCGAGCAACGGCATCACGTTCTCACCAAAATATTTGAGCTCTTCGTAGTAGTCTAACCAAGTCAAAATTAAGCCTTCGATGCCAAGTTCGTGTAGTTCGAGCATTTTTTCTACAACTTGTTCTGGGGTTCCGACGAGCGGGTAGCCGCCCCATCCGGCGATAAAGCGTTCCCCGTATTTCTTGATTTGCTCGTTAAACGATCCGCTTTCCATGCCGAGCAAAGCCATAATATTGTTCGCCGCTTCCCAATCGCCCTCGTCAACGATTCGTTGATAGAGCGCTTGCGCTTCCTCCTCGGTGTCCCGGCAGCAAACCAAGGCATAGCTCATCACGCCGCATTCGCGGCTATATTTTGCTGCTCGACTATGGATATCTTTGACGAGTTCGCCGCCTTGTTCGGCGGTGGCGATAGTAATGAAATTAAAATCCATTTCTTGAGCGGAAAATTCTCTACCCTCTGCCGAATTTCCGGCATTCAATAGTACGGGATGAGGTTGTTGTACGGGTTTAGGCGACAGATATCCTTCATTTATCGTGAAATACTTTCCTTTGTGGTTGAAGTCTTGCTCAGTCCACGCGCGCTTAATACACGTAACCCAATCCCTTGCCATGTCATAACGTTCAGCGTGGGGTAGTTGTTCCTTGCCGAACATTTCTATTTCGGGTCGAAACCAACCGCACACAATATTTAATCCAAATCGCCCGTTGGAAATGTTATCAATGCTTGCACCTTGTTTCGCGGCGAACAGCGGATGAGCAGTCGGCGTGTGCGAGGTTGCACAAACCATAATGTTATCCGTGTTACATGCCATCGCTGTTGCCCAGGTATAGACCTCCATGTTGTGCGCATTAAACTGCGTTGTGCCGCCGAAATGTTTCCAACGGCCAACGGGCACTAATAATTCAAAACCGAGTGCATCGGCGAGTTGTGCGATTTTAACGTTATGTTCGTAAGTTGGTTCGAAGCTGGTCTTGGCATGGGTGATCGTGCAGCCATTGCTACAATTTGATCCAAAAATACCGAGTTTTAACGGATTTTGGTTGTAGACGGGCACGTTGTCGTGGCGCCATTGGGCTATATCGTCAGGGTGGTCGGTTTGCATAGGTGCGCTCTCTAATTCTCCAATCGGGTAGCATTTTAACCTCGCTAAACGAATAGAGATATCGTCATTAGCAACTCGTGGCGCTACGCACGCGTGGGTGTTGCTCGCCATCGTCCAACAGTTTTTACCGACACTAGAGATTCACGGGTTACACTAGCGCTCCAGTTTTGCTGTGAAGAATAGATCTTGATCGATAGAAACAACGTTTTGAATATGAAATTAGCAATTGCGGTCGCGACTGCGTTCGCGTTGAGCGCTTGTTCGTACTTGCCTAGCGGCGATACAGAAGGTGAGAAGCGCATTGTCGAAGATGAAGAAATAACGATCGTTAAGGTCTACATTTCGAAAGAACGCGCGCATTGCCAGGATGAGAGCGGTAATGAAGTTGGCGATACGAAATCTCAACTTGAATCAAATAGCGTTCGAACGTATTCCTC